>JAICKM010000432.1 GCA_025927935.1 Chloroflexia bacterium
AAGCGCCATTTCCAGCGTCGCGTGGCCGGTCTCGTCGCCCAGCTTCAACTCCGCCACGCCGATATTGGTCAGGGCATGGACCAGAGTCTCGGTCTCGCCCAGCTCCCAGGCCAGCGCCAGCGCCCGGCGGCCCCAGCCCAGGGCGGCGGTGTGTTCCTCGGCCAGCCCGTGCAGTTGCGCACGGTTGCTGTACGCCATCGCCAGCGCCGACCCCGGCCCGAGCGGCTCCAGGATCGCGACGGCCTCATCGGCGTAGTGGTCGGCCTCCTGTTTGTTCCCGGCGAACCAATAGAGACGCGAGAGCCAGCGGACCTCCTCGCCCGCCCGGTCCAGGCGATCCAGGCCCCGCCAGATCGCCGTGGCCTCCTGCCGCGCCTGGATCGCCGCATCAGATTCGCCCATGAGATAGCACTCGAACGAGCGGCCGTCGAGCAGTTCCGCCCGGTCTTCGGGGGCCAGGCGCGCGGCGTAGCGAAGCGCTGTGGCGTAATGATCGGCGGCCTGGCAGTGGGCGCCCGCCCCGCTGGCCTGGCGCGCGGCCTGGGGCGCGAAGCGCAGCACACTCGCCGCGTCGCCGGCCTGGGCGGCATGATGAACTAACCGGGCCAGCGGCGCCGGCTCAATGCCGTCGTTGGTCAAGGCGGCCAGCACCTGGGCATGCAGATCCCTGGCCCGCGTGGGCGGGAGCGCGTCCTCGACCGCCCGCCGCGCCAGGTCGTGGCGAAACGCGAGCCGATCCTCGCGCAGCAGCAGCAACCCGCTTTTGCCACACTCCTCGATCTGTTGCGCCGGCGGTCCGCAGACCGCCGCCACCAACCATTGCTCGATGGCGCCCGGCACAATGGACGCCAGATCCAGCACCCGCCGGGCGGGTGGGGAGAGCCGCGCGGCCCGCCCCAGCACGGCGTCACGCACCGTCGCGGGCAAGTCCTCCGCCTCGTGCGCGAGCACCTCGGTGACAAAGAACGGGTTGCCGCCCGTCGCCGCGTACAGCCCTTCGACGGGGCGCCCCGCTTGCCGCGCCAGCCGATCGACCGCCGCTTCCGAGAGCCGCGGTAGCGTCAGCCGGATCGTCGCCCGCGCGGGGAGGTCGCCGAGGACGCGCCGCAAGGGGTGCTGTGGCCCCAGTTCGTCGTCGCGATAGGTGATGATCAGCATGGCCCGCGTCTGCGCCATGCGCCTGCCCAGAAAGCGCAACAGGTCCAGCGTCGCCTCGTCCGCCCAGTGAGCATCCTCGACGACGACCACGGTGGGCGACGCGCCCCGTGCCAGCCAGGCCAGGATGGCAGAGGCCACGGCCAGCCAGTCTCCGTCCGAGTCGAGCAGCTTACCCAGGTCGGCGGGCGCCTGCCGGATGATGTCGTGCAATGGCCCGAGGGGACGCGGCGTAAGCAGCGCATCACAGGCACCCCAGAGCACGCGGGCAGATCGTCCCCGCTCGGCGACAAAGTGCTCAACCAGCGCGGTTTTGCCGACGCCGGCCTCGCCGCCGATCAGGACCGTGCGGCCGGTGCCGTTGCGGGCCTCCAGCAAGGCGGCGCCCAGCGTGTCCTCATACTGTTCGCGTTCGAGAAGTTCCATACCCCGCTCACGGTTCGCGTCGCAGGCGCCTGCTGATGGTAGCCCCGCCCGGCCGGCCGCGCGCCAGGCAGGATCAAGCCGGCATCCCAACTCTACTATAGCACACTGGCTGCAAAATAGGGAATGCCCCGCGCAACATGGGGAACTCTCCCGATGTACCGCCGCACCGCTGCGGGTATCCTGATAGTAGCTGAGGCTACCATGGTCGCTACCCAGATCGGCCCCCAGGGGCGGCAGTTGCGACATCCGCTAAGGCATGGATTAGCTAAAGCCTGGTTTGCATTAATCTGGCGGCTTGGCGGCGGTTGCGCCGTCACACCGTCCGGCACGCACACTCCTAAAGGAGCTTACATGACTACTACCGTTTCTAAACTGCATCTCGCCGTCATCAAGGGCCAGCAACAGCAGACCTGGGCCGCCGGGGATTATGCCATGGTCGGCACGACTCTGCTCATCATCTCTGAACGGCTCTGTGAGGCGGTTGATCTCCGTGCCGGGCAGCAGGTGCTCGATGTCGCCACCGGCCACGGCAACACCGCCCTGGCCGCGGCCCGCCGCTTCAGCACCGTGGTCGGCGTGGACTACGTGCCCGCGCTGCTGGAGCGCGCCTGGGAGCGCGCCTCCGTGGAGCGCCTGCCGGTCAGCTTTCAGCACGGCGATGCCGAGGCGCTACCCTTCCCGGACGCTGCCTTCGACGTGGTGCTCTCGACGCTCGGCGTGATGTTCGCGCCAAACCACGAGCAAACGGCGCAGGAACTGCTGCGCGTCTGCCGGCCGGGCGGCAAGATCGGCCTGGCGAACTGGACGCCCCAGGGCTTTATCGGCGAACTCTTCCGCGTCATCGCCAAACATGTCCCGCCCAAAGTGCAACTCGCGCCGGCTTCGCTCTGGGGCACGGAGGCGTACCTGGGCCAACTGTTCGGCCATGAAATCAGCGACCTCCGGGCGATACGGCGCAACTTCGTGTTCCGCTACCCGTCGCCCCAACATTGGGTCGAGTTCTTCCGGGAATACTATGGCCCGATGTCCCGCGCCTTCGCCGCACTCGATTATACCGGCCAGGCTGTGCTGACAGTTGACCTGCTGGCTCTCATCGCGCGGTATAATCGCTCCGGCGACGCCACAATGGTTGTGCCTGGCGAGTACCTGGAAGCGGTCGCCACGCGCGCCGGCTGAGCTTGGACGCTTAGGGTCCGCACAAGAATAGCTTCCCTCCTCCTGTGCAACGGAGCTTGGGGGAGTGAGGGGAGTTATTCTTGTACGAACTCTAAGCGTGACTGCTCCCCCCCACGGAGATTGCTGACCAGATGCCTGGCCGGGGTGATTCACTCTTCCGCTACCGGATCTTCGGCCAGGGCATCGTTCTATACGAAGATTCAAGGCAAGGAGATCACTAATCACGATGGAACTAGTAATTTTCTTCGCAGCCTTGCTGCTGCTAAATATCGCGTCCTGCTACTGGGGCGTGGATAGCCGAGAAGACATTGACGATCCGGAATGGGATCGGCGGAGAGCCTGGCGCGACTTCGGCGCCGGCACGCGCAGAGATCCCGGATAAAGGAGACTGAAAATGCAATTTATAGTTGCCCTATGGCAGATCACCATCGAGCGGCGCGCGCACCGGGCGCGCCCGACCCCGCCAGACACCGATCGCCTCGAACGACGAGTGGCGCATTTGCGCCAGTTGCAGGCGGCGGAGCGCCGCCGGGAGTGGACCCAAAACTGGCTGACCATGCACGGCGATCCTTACGAGCGACCTCGCGATTAGCCGCGGACCCGACCCATGGAGGTAACACAGGCAAGCCGCTTGCGCAGCCGAACGTCGCTTAGCGCACGTGAAGCTGCACAGGCGGCTTTGGGGGCGCGCCCGGTGCACGGGCGCGCCCCCTCCATTTGTCGTATTGTCTACTTGAACAGCGCGGTTGGCGAATTGCCGCGGCGGTGTATAATTAGCCCAGGACTACCACCCGTGCCCCCTCGCATCGTTGGCACTACTCGCCGGAGGAGCGACTGCCATGGCCGCCGACCAGGATTTCATCGTCCGCGAAGCCGAACCCGCCGACGCCGCCGCTGTGATAGCCTGCGCCCAGACGGTGTTTAACGAACCCGGCGTGATGGTGCTCACCAGCCCCGGCGAGTTCCACCCGACTCTGGCCGAAGAACAGCAAATCCTGGCCGACCACCATGCCGCCGCCAACAGCGTTTTCCTCATTGCCGTCGCCGGGGACAAAGTGATCGGCATGCTGGGTTGCACCGGGGGCCGCCGCCGGGGCAATCGCCACACGGCGCTACTGGGCATGTCGGTGCACCGGGAGTGGCGCGACCGGGGCGTGGGCAGCGCGCTCATGGCCCGCGCGGTCGAGTGGGCACGCAACAGCGGCGTCGTGACCCGCATCGAACTGGATGTCTACGTCGAGAACGCCCGCGCTCGCCACCTGTACGAGAAATTCGGCTTCGAGGTCGAAGGCCGCCGCCGTCGCGCCATCTTCCGCGACGGCCAGTATCACGATGACCTGATCATGGGCCTGCTACTCTGATCGCGACCGGCCCGCGTATCCTGACCGCTTCAGGGGCCGGTAGGCAGCCACCGTCGTTTTGCGGTGTAGGGGCCGGTTTCAAACCGGCCCGTCCTACCTCTGCTCGAACACCGTCATTTTACTATGTAGGTGCCGGTTTCAAACCGACCTGCCCTACCCCCGCTCGAACACAAACTGCATACGCGGCACAGCCGGATCGGGTGCCCGGCTTTCGTCGAACTCGCAGCACACCACCAGTGGGCGGAACCCGATAACCGCCGCCAGTGCGCAGATTTCGTCCGGCGTATAGACCTGCCACTCGAACACATCGGGTGGAACATCGGGGCCATACTCCAGCCGCACCGTGAGCCGGTCCCCGGCCAGCGTCTTGCGCTCGACAATGGTGCGCCCCTGATCCGCGCGCGCCCGATCCCCCTGGTGCGCGGCGAAGAAGTCGCGGTGGTAGATGTCCAGGATGAACCGGCCACCGGGGCGTAGCGTGCCGTGGATTTGCCGCAAGATCGCTGTATTCGTTGCCGCGTCGAAGTAGCCGAAGCTCTGCCACAGGTTCAGCACCGCGTCGAACGGGCCGGGTAGCGCCGCCAGGTCGCGCATGTCCCCTTCCACCCAGGCCACGCTCGCCCGATCTCGGCGGCGGGCTTCGGCCAGCGCATCCGCGCTCCTATCCAGCCCCGTCACCTGATACCCGCGCTCCGCCAGCGGGATGGCATGCCGGCCCAGTCCGCAACAGAGGTCTAATACCCGCTGGTACGCCGGCAGCGGCAGGTGCCGGGCCAGGAAGGCGATCTCCCGCTCCGTCTGCACCGGCGAAAAGTCATGCAGGAACGTTTCAAGCCAGGTGGAAGAATAGCCGTTCGTCATTGTCCCAGGCTCCTCGTCATGGCTTCGCCACAACTCTCCTTATTGTTATGTCAATCCAACGTCACCTGATAAGTCTCCCCCCAGCGGCCCGCAAACTCGAAGGTCAGCGCCCCGCTGCCCTGCCCGGCCACCGTGACCGTGCCCGCCTCCCGGCGGCGCAGCCCGATCTGCACCTCCGTGGCCGACAGCACACCATAGGTCAGGTCGAAGTGCGCACCGCGGATCGCCAGGTTGTGGACGGCGTAGCGCGCGCCGGGCGTGCGCAAGGCGGCGGGCAGGGCCGGGCGCAGGGTGAAGGCCCGTTGCGCTACGTCCTCGCCTTCGACAAAGCCGATCAGGTAGCGCAGCAGGTATACGAGCGCATTCGCGCCCCAGCCGTAGGCTTCGGCGGGTTCCCAGAGCCGCGCGCCGTCCGGTCCCGCTTCGGGCCAGAACTCGGGCGCCACGCCGGGCAGCGGGCGCCCGTCGTTCGCATCCGGGCGGTCCATCGCCCCGTAGACGCGATCCACCACCTGCTCGGCCAGCGCGGCGGCCACGTCGGGCGCGCCCGCCGCCAGCGCCGCCTCGGCCACATGGTAGCTCCACGACGGCCACCACGTCCAGGGCGCCGCGACGGAGCTTGGCAGGTGCGCCCGCAACGCCGCCGCCTGCTCCGCCGTGGCGATGCCGTACATCAGCGGGATCAGTTGCAGCGGGCTGATATAGTTCCCGGCGCTGCTGCCCCAATAGGTGCCTTCGCCCTCCGGTATCTCGCGCCACGTCCCGGTGGCCGGATCGAGATCGCGGAACCGCCCACTCGCCGCATCCCACATACCGCGGGTGCGGTCGCGGTAGGCCGTGTAGAGCGCCGCCCACTCGGCGGCATCGTCGGGCCGGTCCAGCGCCACGGCGAAACGCTGCAACACCTCGGCGCACACTGCCAGCGCCGCCTGCAACTCCACCGGGCGCACCAGGTCGCGGATCACCGCGTCGCCGCTACGCGTGGGGTCCAGGCGCGGCGTGTTGTCCTCGCCGCTCTCCCAGGTACACTGGTACACCACCCAGCCCGCGCTGTCGGTGCGCTCGGCCAGCCACCAGCGGACATAGGCCACCAGGCGCGGATAGATGCGGGCCAGCCACGCCGCGTCGGG
>JAICKM010000670.1 GCA_025927935.1 Chloroflexia bacterium
TCTGCTCCAATAATGGGAGTAGGCCGTCGGGATAGAGCGGCGCCTGCCCGGCGGCAAAATCGGCCAGGGGTTTCCAGACGACCTTGAACACCTCCCCGCCTGGCAAGCCATCGTGACCGATCCACGTCTCCCTCTCGTAGAGCGAGGGGTCGGTCAATTCACCCGCGAAGACGAGCACGATTTCATGGCCCGGCTTGCCGTTGTAGGTGAACAGGTTCTCCAAGGTGCCCAGATAGCGCGGGTTGATCATTTCGGCGCCGATCTCTTCCTGTAGTTCGCGGGTGACGGTCTCCGCGGCCCGCTCGCCGAACTCGATCCCGCCGCCGAGGGGGCGGTAGAAGGTCTGCTGCTTGATCGGATCGTAGCCCTCACAGACGAGGATACGGTTGTCGCGGCGGAATATCCCGATTGCCAGCGGGCGGATTTTGTGCTTGCCCATCCGCGATCTGCTCCTTGCGTCCCGCGCCAACCGGCGCTGGTGGTCTCTCACTGTGATTCTGATCGGCGGCAGGCCGGTTTCAAACCGGCCCCTACACCGCCGGGGCGACCAGACCAGTTTGAAACCGGCCCCTACACCACGCAATTACTGTGGTCGATTACTAATCAAAATCGGCGGGCCACTCCGGGTGGCGGGCGTGCTCGAAAAACCGGGCGATCTGCCGGGGCGTGACCCGCCCCGGCGACAGCGGCGGCAGCACGTCCAGGCGGAAGAAACCCACCCCATCGGTCTCCAGATAGGAAGGCGAGTCCGGGGCGTGTTGTGTCTCCGCCGCGGATTCGTCGATCTCGCACTGGAAAAATACCTTGTAAATGTGATACGGGTGCGGGCCGTGCCCATGCAGGTCGCGATCATAGAGCGCCAGCAGTTTGATCGCCCGCGTCCGGTAGCCCGACTCCTCGTAGACCTCGCGCACGGTCGCCACCGAGGGCGCCTCCCCCGGATCGGCCCAACCGCCCGGCAAGGTCCAGCCACCGTCCGACCGCTCGCGCACCAGCAAGATTGTGTCGCCCTGGAAGACGACACCGCGCACGTCGACCTTCGGGGTGGCGTGCCCCGTTTCTCCGGCGAACAGGCCCCGCGCTTCCGGCATCGGCAGCCCGCTCCCGGCGGCCAGCATTTCCAGCGCAATCTCGCGCACTTGCTCGTAGCGCTCGCGATCATATGGGTCGCGCACGTAGGTCAGGCCAGTCTGGGCGATGGTCTGCAATTGCTTGGCCCAGGCCAGCCATTGCGGATCCGGTGGGCGTTCGGACATGGGCGCGGGTCTCTCCTGATTATACGTGAACAGATGTGCTACGCGCAAGCGGGTGATCAATGGTCAGTACGACGAAGGCGCCGAAGACGCCGGGTCCCCGCTGAGCAGGGGGCCGGGATGAACGGGCGGAGCCGCCGCCCGGCAGGGGGACGGCGGCTCCGGCGTCGGGGTGTCGCCCGTGGCGGGGCTTACTGGCCCGCGCTGTCGCTGTCGCTGACGCGGACCCTGGTCATCTTGTCGCCCTTGCGGATTTGCTGGACCACGTCCATGCCCTGGGTGACCTGGCCGAAGTTCGTATAGTCGCCGTCCAGGAAGGTGGAGTCGTTTTTGACGACAAACCACTGGCAATCGCTGTTCTTGGTGCGATCTTGCCCGCGCGCCACGCCGACCGCGCCCTTGAGGAAGGGGATGCGGTTGTACTCGGCGGGCATCTTGCCGCCGCCCGCGCCGGTGCCGGTGGGGTCGCCACCCTGGATCACCCAGCCCTCGACCCGGTGAAAGTTGAGGCCGTCGAAGGCGCCGGCATTAGCGCGCTCCTCAAAGTGGGCCACGGTATTCTTCACCGAGGGATCGTCGTGTAACTGGATGACAATCTGGCCCCGGTCAGTATCCACGGTCATCTTCTTCATTGAATGGGAACCCTCCTGTGCGCGCCCAAACTAAATAACTACTTGGTGTCGAGAGTCAATTTCACGATCTTGTCGGCCTTGCTGCAATCTAACTCACCCGCCGCGCCCCCCGCCTTGGGCGCGCAGCCGACCAGCTTATCGACCACGTCCATGCCTTCGGTGACTTCGCCAAAGTTGGGGTAGTTATTATTCAGTTCGGCGCGGTCAGCTTTCAGCACGAACCACTGGCTGTCGTTCACCAGCGCGGCATGTTGCGAGGGGGCGGCCATGCCCACGCTGCCCTTCGTAAAGGGGCGGGTGTTATATTCGCCGCGCATGGTGCCGCCGCCGGAGCCGCACCCCGACCCGCCGGCGGGGCTACAGCGCGGATCGCCGGTTTGCACCACCCAATCTTCCACACGGTGGAAGATCTTGCCGTCGTAGAAGCCGCTGGCGGCCTTCACCCGGAAATTCTGGATAGTGGCTTTCATGGACGGGTCGTCGGTGTTAAGCTTAATCTTAAAAACACCCTGTGAGGTCTCGACGGTGGCGACGGTGCCGGTCAGGACCGCGCCGGGCTGCGGCGTGGGCACGACCTGGCGGGCATTGGAGGCACCGATGCTCACCAGCGCGATGATCACCGCGATCAAGATCACGGCAAAGATCGCCCAGATGACGAGATAGCGCTGGGTGCTGAAGCGGGGCAGCCCGGCCCGATCCAGCGCGTTGTTAATCGGCGCGGCGATGCCGCCCACGGGGCCGCGGACTCCCGTTCGCGTGCCGGGGGTTGCGCGGGCGTCACCGCGCATGCCCGGCGCGCCGGCGCGCGTGGCCGGCGCGGCGGGCGGGCTTTGCGCGGCCTTCTGCTGCGCGGCGGCGCGGCGGGCGGCCTCGGCAATGGCGCCGGACGAGGCGGCGCGGCGGGCCGCCGGGCTAGAGCCGACGGGCGCGGCGGGGGTGGGGCCGGCGGGCGCGCCGGGAGCAGTAGCGGCGGGCCGGTAGGTCGTTTTGGCGGGCGCCGCCCCATCGCCGCCGGTTGTCTTGACCGCACCGCCGGGCAGGGCCGCGCCACATTGGCGGCACCTGGTGGCGCCGTCGTCGTTACTGGTCTTGCACGCAGGACAGATCTGCGCCATGGTAAATCGGCTTCCTTTCTGCGGGTAAAGTGATGTCGCGCATCACCCCCCGTGCATTTCTACCACAGGCGCGCCGGAGCGTCAAGTTATGGTATAATACGGCAGTTTGGTCCGGCACAATCGCGGCCCACCATGGAGAGGAATTCAGGCGCTTATGTCATTGCTCGATCCCGTTGTGGAGCCTGCCTCCGTGGCGGAGCCACCCGCTGCGCCCGACCCCGTACCCCGCCTCCCACGCATCTGGCCCATCGGGATCTTCCTGGTCACGTTGATCGTCTATGCGATCTTTACCAACCAGGTGCTGATCTATACCAACCCCCCCACCGGCGACCAGCCGTTCTACCTGCACACGGCCATCAGCATTGTGCAGGACCACGACATCAACGAGAGCAACAACTACGCGAACCAGGACGAGCAACAGTATTACCCGCGCAGCGTGCCGGAGGAGGGCTTCTATCCGGCGGGCTTTAAGGGCATTCCGGCGCCCTACCCGCTGCCCCCGCACAACGGACACACCACCAACCGGCCCGCCACGGAGCAATACTCCAAGCATGGGCTGGGCCTCAGCGTGCTGATCGTGCCCGGCTGGGCGCTGGGCGTGCATATCGACCCGGCGAGCCTGGGCCTGGCCGAACTCGACCAGCCAACCGCCGGGTGGGCAGTGGTAGTCTACCAACTGAATATCCTGGGCGCGCTGCTGGCGGCGCAGGTGTTTTTGCTGGCCTACGAGGCCACGCGGCGACGGGGCATTGCCCTGGTCGTCTGGGCGGCGCTGGCCTTCAGCAATCCCCAGATGACCTATAGCTACCTGATCTTCCCCGAACTCCCGGCGGGCCTGTGTGCGATTTACGCGTTCCGCCGTCTGCGGCTGGGCTGGGCGCAGAATGGGCGGCTGCAACTGGTGCTGATCGGGCTGGCGCTCGGCTTCATGCCCTGGTTACATGCGCGCTTCCTGCCGATTACGGGCGCGCTGGCGTTGTACGCGCTCTGGTCA
>JAICKM010000317.1 GCA_025927935.1 Chloroflexia bacterium
ACGGACCCGCAGCATCGTCCGTGCCCCAGATGGGATGCCCACCATGCTGTTTCAAACTCTTCATCCTTCCAGAGCAGGATAAGCAACCCATAGCGTTAGCGCGCTGCGCCCGCTCGCCAGCGGCGCAGATCACCGAAGCGAGATATAGCCGATCCGCTCCAGTATAGCGCGCCGTAGTTCACCCGGCGGTATCGCGCATCGCCGACCCGGCGGAGACCGCGGCCACGCATGCCGCGTGGCCGCCGGGTCGTACTGGAGGGATCGGTTCCGGGGGGACCGGCCATAGCGGTTCTGATGGTTGGGAAAGGAGGCTCATGCGGGTAGAACTGGACGCGACCATATTTGCTTTGCGGCGATATGAGGAACACACCCCCGGCGGGGGCAACCATGAGACAGGCTCAGGCCCGGCCTGGGCAATCACTGGTCGCCATCTAGCAGAGAGGGAGAAAGCATATGTTAGTTCGACAGCTTCGCTGGCCGCTCCTGCTGCCCGCGCTGCTGGTGAGCCTGGTGCTCACCGCCGGCGCGGCATTTGCCGGCGCGGCAGCGCACCCGGTCGTCTCGACCGCGGCGGCGCCACAGCTAACTTACCTGAGTACGGATGTTCCCAAAGCGATCCCCAATAGCGGCACGGTCACCTCTACCCTCACGATCGCGGGCGGGCCCACGATCACCACCATCGACGTCGTCAGTCTCAGCATCACCCATACATTCCCGGCGGACCTCAACGTGGTGCTGATCAGTCCCCACGGTACTCACGTAACGTTGTTCTCCGCCATCTGCGGCGGAGACGATTGGACAGCAGCCAATACCAACTTCCGCCTCTCCGATGGGGCGCTCGCATCCATGGGCGATACCTGCCCGCCTGGCACCGGCAGCTATAAGCCCGCCAGTCCGCTTGCCGCGCTGGCAGGCGAGTCCGCCACCGGCACCTGGAACCTGGTCATCACCGATATGGCGGACGAGGACAACGGCGGGCTGCTGACCTGGGGCCTGGCGATCCCCGGCGGGGCCCCCCAGGCCACTCCAACGCCCAGCGTCCTGCCGACTCTGGTTCCGCAGCCCACCCGGACCCCATGCGGCGCCACCTTTAGCGATGTCCCCGCCGGGGCCTACTTTGCAGAAGGCGTCAGTTACCTAGCGTGTAAGGGAGCCATCTCCGGCTACAGCGACGGCACCTTCCGGCCCTCGGCCAACGTCACCCGCGGCCAGTTGGCGAAGATTGTCGTGCTGGGCCTCGACGTGCCGCGCCTGGGCGATCCCACCACACCAAGCTTCACCGACGTGCCGCGCAGCCACCCCTTCTTCTCCTATATCGAGACAGCCAAGCAGTACGGGCTGGTCAGTGGCTACGCCGACGGCACCTTCCGCCCCGGTAACGAGGTAACGCGCGGCCAGCTTGCCAAGATGGTGGTGACGGCGGCGGGGTGGAATCTGCTCAACCCGGCGACCGCCACCTTTACCGATGTGCCCCGCGGCAATACCTTCTATCCCTACATCGAAACAGCGGCGTGCTACGGCATCCTGTCGGGCTACGCCGACCACACTTTCCGCTGGGGTAACAGCGCCACGCGCGGCCAGATCGCGAAAATTGCCTATCTGGCCGATGCCAATGCCACGCCCTGCGCGGCGGTACCCACGCCGCTGGCGGGACAGTGAGCGCCGTTAGCGCGGGAGGGCGGCCCCACCGGCGCCGCCTACTCCGCCCGCTAACGGATCCGTGCATTGACGATGACGAATCCACACACCAAAAAGAGGAGCTTGAGATGAACACCAAGCAAATCGCGTATCGCCTCGGTAGGGGTCTGCATGGGAGTGTGCCGGTATTCGCAAGCATCGCGCTCATCCTGTTGGCACTGGCTATCCTGGCTATCGGCACCGCGCCGGGCCGCAGCAACGCCTCCAGTCACCGTGAGGCCCCGCTGATTAGCAGCGATCCCGAGGCCGACAACACCGACCTCTACTTCTTCCGCAGTCCCGACCAGCAGAATACCGTTACTATTGTCGCCAACTACATTCCGCTCGAAGAACCCGCGGGCGGCCCGAACTTCAACAGCTTCGGCGACAACGTGCTCTACGAGATCAAGATCGACAATACCGGCGACGGGCAGGCCGATATCGCCTATCAGTTCCGCTTCCACACGGTAGTCAGCCCCACGGGGACGTTCCTCTACAACACCGGCCCGATCACCAGCCTGGATTCGCCTAGCTGGGTGCAGAAGCAGTTTTACAGCATAACCCGGCTTGAAGGCGGCACGGCGCAGGTGCTGGGCCAGAACCTGAGGACGCCGCCCGACAATATCGGCCCGCGTTCGACGCCCAACTACGACACCCTGGCCTCGGCGGCGGTGCAGACGCTGGGCAACCGCAAGTTCTTCGCCGGGCAGCGCGACGATCCGTTCTTCGTCGACCTGGGGTCGATCTTCGACCTGGGCGGCCTGCGCCCCTTCAACTCGCTGCATTTAATCCCGCTGACTAACACCGCCGGCATCGACGCGGTGGCGGGTTACAATACGCACAGCATCATCATGCAGGTGCCGATCACCGACCTGACTCGCGATCACCAGATGCCGCCCAACCAGAGTGACCCGCGCGCCGTGGTCGGTGTATGGGCGACGGCCAGCCGCCCGGCGGTTAAGGTGCTGCGCTACGACGGTTCGGTCTTCACCGCCGGGCCGTGGGTGCAGGTCTCGCGCCTGGGCGAACCGCTGGTCAACGAGGTGATCATCCCGCGTGGGCGGAAGGACTATTGGAACGCCACGTATCCCTCCGGCGACAAGCAGTTCCTGACCTACTATCGCAACCCCGAGATCACCGTGCTGGAGAACCTCCTCTATCCGGCGCTGGACAATGCCAACGAGCACAACCGCGACGACCTGGTGGCGATCCTGCTGACCGGTATTCCGGGGCTAACCCTGACCGGCAATGCCAAGGCGGACATGGTGCGCCTGAATATGCTGGTCCCGTCGTCGGCCACCCCGGATCGCCTGGGCGCCATCGCCGGGCAGCTTGACGGCTTCCCGAACGGGCGCCGCTTGGGCGACGACATTATCGACATCGAGCTACGCGCCGCGGCGGAAGGCTACGGCCCCATCTTGCACAGCGTACTGGGTTTGCCCGACCGCACCCCGAACGATCTGATCGGTGACGGCGTGGACCACAACGACAAGGCTTTCCTGTCCACCTTCCCCTACGTGCCCAGCCCAAGCGGGGGGTACAGTCGGGTACACGCCAGCAGCCCGGAGTTCGCGCTGATGAAGATGGAGCGTATGGCCGACCAGTAACTGAATCACAACTGGTAGCGGAGTTTCGCCGCGCCGGTCTTGTTAGGGACCGGCGCGGGGGATCGCTACCGGCAAGCGGGTGTCCCGGCTCGCGGCGCTTTGGGGTTGCGAGCCGGGACACCCGGAACGGAGGTAGCTATGGTCCTCCTGAGGCATCGCGGGTTCAGGCTGTCCGTCGCGGTGCTCGCCCTGGCGGTGGCGATCACGGCCGGCGCGCGCCTCTTCGGACTCGGCGGACCGCCTGTCGATGTGGCCGCCGCCGATACGGCGGCCACGGAGGGGGCCGGATACCTGCAGAAGGCACGGGACACCGGCGATCCCACGTACTACGGCAAAGCCGAGGCCGCCTTCAGCGCGGCTTTGCGCTACGATCCGCAAAATGTCGACGGGCTGATCGGCAAAGGCTCGCTGGCGCTGGCGCGGCACCAGTTCCACGACGCGCTGGCCCTCGGCGAACAGGCCCATGCCCTGGCCCCGGACCGCGCGCTCGTCTATGGCGTCATCGGCGACGCGCAGGTCGAACTGGGAATGTACGACGAGGCGGCGGCTACCATGCAGGCCATGATCGACCGGCGGCCTGACCTGAGCTCCTATAGCCGCGCATCCTACATCCGCGAACTACACGGCGATATCGCGGGCGCCATTGAATTGATGGATCAGGCGGTCCAATCGGGCAGCGGTAGCGTCGAAAACGTGGAGTGGGTGCGCGTGCAACTGGGCAATCTGTATTTCAACAAGGGCGATATAGCCACCGCGGAGCAGCACTACCGGCACGCGCTGGCGGATCTGCCCAATTATGGCTACGCGCTGGCGGGGCTAGCCCACGTGCGCGCCGTGCAGGGCCGCTATGACGAGGCTGTGTCGCTCTATAACCAGGCGATCAACCGGGTGCCGTTGCCCGAGTTCGTGATTGCGCTCGGCGAAACTCAGCAGGCTGCCGGGCGCGCCGCCGATGCCGCCCAGCAGTATGGCCTGGTGCGGGTGATCGAGCAGTTATTCAAGGCGAACGGGGTCAACACGGACATGGAACTGGCCCTATTCGAGGCCGACCACGGCGACGCCGGGCAGGCGGTCACTCAGGCGCGCGCCGCCTACGCCGAGCGCCCCAACGTCAAGGCCGCCGATACGCTGGCCTGGGCCTTGTCGCAGGCCGGGCAGCAGACCGAAGCACAGAAGTATATGACTGAGGCGCTGAAACTCGGCAGCCAGGACGCGCTCTTTTACTATCACGCCGGGATGATCGCGTACCGGGCGGGGGATGTTACCCAGGCGCGAGCGCGGCTATCTCAGGCGCTGGCGCTGAACCCGCATTTCTCCCTCATTTATGCCCCGCTGGCCCAAGAGGTGCTGGCCCAGGCGAAAAGCAAGTGATCTGGACGCTGCGCGGCTGTCCCCGGAAAGCGCCACGGCGCGGGATCGCTCCTGATCCCGCGCCGTGGCTACTGGAAGTACTGTTGGCTAGCGCGCGTTGATTGTGAAGACGCCGCCGTCGCTGCGCCCAAAAACATCCGGGAAGTAGAGCAGGCGGGCCTGCGCCGGTTGGGCCATGTAGGCACCGGGCGTGGTCGCCCGCGCGTAGTATTCATAGACGTAGGTGCCGGGGCTGACCGAGTTGGCGAACAGGGCCACGCGGTCGTCGCGCATCTCGACGTTGCTGAACGGCCCCCAGCGTAGCCACCACGGGAAGTAGGTGTCCACCGCGTCCACGCCCGGCGGCAGCCGCTTGCCGGGCGCCACGCCCGGATCGCGCGTGCCCGTGGGGTTCGGCGGGCGCTCGCTATCGGCGGTGGTGCCCAGCGAACCGTTGACGGCTTCCAGCCCGGCGGGCAGCGGATCCTCGACGGCCAGGTAGTAACTCGTCTCCGGTACTACGATGCTCAGCCGGACCTTGACCAGGTCGCCCGCCTGCACGCTGTTGACTTGCTGCGGATGGCCGGTGCTGCCCGGCGTGGGCATGAGGTAGTACTGGCGCGAGATCGCCAGGCCCTCGCTGCGTGCCTTGATGCCCTGGCCGGGCAGGTAGTAGCGCAGGCTGGCGCTGTAGTACATCTTGCCTTGCTGCTTGTCGCGGCTGAGCGTCAGCGGCCCGGCCACGTTCTTCGGCATCTCGGACACGGAGGCCGTGAGCGTGGTAGTTGCCGTCAGCGTGCTTGCCGACGCCGTGCCCTGGCCCAGCAACTTGCCGTAGAGTTGGACCTGCCAGTTATAGTCGGCGGCGAGTTCGCGGCTCTGCTCCATGTAGTCGGCCAGCGCGACCAGGGTGATCGCGGTCTCCTGCGTGGAGAGCCAGCGCCCGTCTTTGCTCGCCGACATCAGCCAGCGCACCGTCTTGGCGATCAGCGCATTCTGCGGGTCGAGTTGCACCAGGGCGTCGAGGGCCAGCGCGGTGGCGCGGGCGTCGGTGCCCATGGAGTAGTAATCGACGCTGCTTTCTTCCCAGTGGGCCAGCGTGCTGGTTTGCTTGGCCGCGCTGGTCAGGGTGTCGAGCAGCGTCTTCGCGTCGGAGTCGCGGCCCAACGCTTTGAGCGCAATGGCCGTCCAGGCGCAGGCATGATTGCTCATGCGCGCCTGCTGGGCCAGCAGCTTGCCCGGCTGGTCGGCGGCCTGCTGCTGGGCCATGGCCGGGTCGGCCTGGGCCAGCACATATAGCTCATAGGCGCGCAGGTTGAGATCGCTGTTGCTGCTTAGCCCGGCTTGCCCGTTCTCTTGCAAGAACTGCAACAGGCGCGTCTTGCCCCGGTCCAGCATCCCGGTGTCGAACTGGTAGCCCGCCCGCTGGGCCGCCGCCAGCCCCTGCACCGCATAGGCGGTGAGGAAGGCGTTGCTGTCTGGATCATTTTCCCACCAGCCCCAGCCGCCGTCGGGGCGCTGTAGCTGGGCCAGGCGCTTGAAGGCGCGCTCGGTGATGCCGGGTAGCTCCTTGCTGAACGGCGTGGTCAGCCCTTGCGCGCGATACACGCGCTCCAGCGTGACCAGCGGCAGGAAGCGGCTCACCGTCTGCTCGGTGCCCTCGTAGGGATACTCCTTCACGTAGTTGACCCCGGCGGCGGTTCCGGCGGCCAGCGACGGCGCCACCTGCACCACCAGTTCGCCCAGTTGCGGGTTGATACCGTAGGGCAGGAAGACCGTCTCGTCCACCTTGTCGCCGACCTCGCCGGAGGTCGCCACAGCTTCCGGCGCCACCAGCGGCACCACCGGCACGGTGACGGCGAGCGCGTCGCCCAGCCCGCCGGCGGCCCGCGCCTCGTAGCGTAGCGTGACCGTGGTGCCTTCGCTCACCTCGATGGCCCAGGTCGCCACCACCTCTTGCCCGGCGGGCACAGTCAGCGTGCGCGTGGGTGGCACGTTCATGCTGTAGGCCGCCGCGCCGCTGACCTGGAGATTAACCTCCACCGTCAGCGGGCTATCCGTGCTGTTATGCACGATGGCCTGCGGCTGGGCGCGGTCGCCGGTGGTCAGGAAGCGCGGCGCGATGGGGCGCAGCAGCAGCGGCTTAGTCACGGTGATCGGCGCGCTGGCGTTGCCGACGAGCAGTTGCGCGTCGGGGCTGCCGCCCTGCGTGGTCAGCCGCCAGGTGGTCAGGTTGTCGGGCAGCGGGATCTGCACGGTGGCCGTGCCGTCGGCGCCCGTGGTCACGTCGGCTTTCCAGAAGGCAGTATCGCGGAAGTCGGTACGCAACTGCGGCGCCTGCTGGTCGAGCGCGTTGGATTCCGTCTTCGCCCCCGATGCGGCGTCACGCGCGGCGGTAGCGGCGGGCGCGGCGCCGGGAACCAGCGCACTACCGATTGCCCCGCCCGCCCCCAGGCCCCCACCGTAGGGCGAGTAGCCGTGGCGGCTGGGGAACGGGCCGTAGTCGCCGCCGGAGAAGGATGTGGAGGTTTGCACCTCCAGGCTGCGTTCGCCATAGAAGGAGGCGAGCAGATCCGGTCCTTGTTCGGCGGCGAGGGCGTAGATCGCTTCGTCTACGACGGCCAGCGAGAGCGTGGCCGGGTGGGGCGCTCCGGCCTGCGTGCGGGTGCGCACGACCACGCTGGCTGTGCTGCCCGGCTCGAAGGTCTTGCCCTGCGGCTCCAGGCTCACGTCCAGCTTCTGCCCGCTTGTATCCAGGCTTAGATTGACATAACCCTGGCGCATGGTCAGGCCGGGTGGCGGCCCGTTGGGATCGGGCAGGCCGGTCTGCGGCACGCCCAGGCCCATGATCGTCAGGCCCACGTAGACGTTCGGAAGATCGCCGTCCTCCAGCGGCACATCGACGGTGGGGGCGCCGCCGCGCAGATCGACCACGTAGTAGCGGCGCAAGTGGCCGCGCTCCACCGTCAACAGGCCGGTCGCCTGCGTGTAGGGCGAGGTCACAAGGATGTGCGCCGTGTCGCCCACTTTATAGAGCTTCTTGTCGGCCACGAGGTTGACGTGGAACGG
>JAICKM010000937.1 GCA_025927935.1 Chloroflexia bacterium
ATCGCCAATGGGCGGGCCTACCTGGGCACATCCTCGCGCTGCGACAACCCGTCGGTGCGCGGCGAGATCCGCGCGGTGGACCTGCAAACCGGCGCGCTGCTGGCGGCGCAGGCGTTCGTGCCCCAGGACCGGGCGGGTGCCGGGATCTGGAACTCGCCCGCGCTCAGCCCCGACGGGCGCACCCTGATGGCCGCGACCGGCGAGGACTTCGCCGGGTACAATGGCCCCTATAATCGCGCCCTTGTCAGCCTCGACCCGCTCACGCTGGCGATCCGCCAGGCCAACCGTCAGGGCACCACCGATGTGGACGAGGACTGGGGCACCACGCCGATCATCTTCCCCGACAGCCGGGGCCGCACGCTGGTGGGCGCCAATCACAAAAACGGCATGTTCTACGCCTACGATCTGAACAACCTGGACGCCGGGCCGATCTGGCAGGTGCCCACGGGCGTCGCCGTCGGCATGATGCCGGCCTTTAATCCCGTGGGTGGCGGCACGCTGTACGTGGGTGGCAGCAACGGCCGGATCTACACGCTCGACCCCACCACCGGTATCCTGCGCCGCCCGCCAATCTCCGTCGGGCGCATGTTCGGCAACATGGCCGTCGCCAATGACCTGATCTTCGCCAATACGGGCGCGACCGGCGTACAGATCTTCAACGCGCGCACCGGCGCCCGGCTGGCGACGCTGATGCCGTCCAATGCGGGGCGCACCTATTCGGGCGTGGTGGTGTCGGGCGGTGTCGTGTACTGGCTGTCCGGCGCCTATCTCAACGCCTGGGGACTGCCCGCCACGCCCTAGCGCGGTGGAGCCGGGCCATCAGCGGCAGAAGCGGCGGTAGCCGCGTTATAGGGCGGCGGCAGCGCCACGCCGCAGCATTCATGGAGTAGACGCATGTCGTGGTAGTCGTCCGCATCGGGCGGGTAGCCGAGATGGCATAGCACCTGGACCTCAGCAGTGAGGCAGGCCACCGGCTGCCCGGCCACCCGCCCGCTGCCGCTAAAGCCTTCCGGCGAATAGCGGAAGGCAGCGGCATCCGGCAATTCCTGTACACCCCCACCCGTCGTGTCAAAGGTGACGGTGTGGCAATCGATCTGGCGGCCGGCTCCGTCGCGCAGCACAAGCCGGGTGGGCCGCGCATCGTCTCCCACCGCGAAGCCCAGCAGCCGGAGCGCAACCTCGGCCCGGCTGGCTTGATCCAGCGCGATCACCAGATCGAGATCGCTGTGCGAGCGCGTCTGCCGGCCCGCCAGCGCATCGACACCCCAGCCACCGTCGAGCCAGGCGGGCACGCCCGCAACATCCAGCGCCGCCAGAACGGCGAGCGCATCAGCGGCCTGCATCAGCGACCACACTCATTTGCTTGCCACCACGCCGAACGCCTCGGGCCTGCGCAGCACGCCCTTGAACCCCGCCTCCTGCAAGCGGCGGATCACGCCCGCCGTCACCCGGTGGCCCGATTTGCTCTCCAGGTCGCCGATGTAGTGGAACAGGCGCCCGCCGCGCGCCAGCACGCGGAACAACTCGCCGTAGAAGGCGCCGGAGTAGAGGTCGCCGGCCAGGCTGAACGCCGGAGGATCGTGGATGATGCGGCTGAAAGAGGCGTCGGGCAACGCGGCGACCTCGTCATAGGCGTCGCCGACGATCTGGCGGATGCGCGGGTTCTCGAACAGCGCCTGCGACCAGGGATTGTAGCGTGCCACCTCCAGGCCCGCCGGATCCAGTTCGATGGTCACGACTTCGGTCGCGGTTTTGGCCGCTTCAATGGCCGTGTAGCCAAGGCCCGTGGCCGTGTCGAGCACGCGGCCCATCAGCGGCGCGATGGTCTTGACCTTGCGCAGGGTGTCCTCGTGGGGGTCGATGCCCTTGAAGCGGTGCATCGAGATACCGGAGACCAGCATGGTCGGCGCGCCCGCCGTCGGCATCAGGCTGCGCAGCCAGCCCGTCGTCTCCGAGAAAATCGCGATCTCCGTGACCTGGTTCCCCTCCACCAGGAAGCACTTGCGCGTGGACTCCTGGATACGCGCCAGGTCCGCCCACGTCACCTCCTCCCCGGTCGGAAAGCGCGCGCCCGCGGCATCCAGCGTAACGGGCACGGTGCTGAGGCCCAGGTCGGGCGAGACCACGGCGGTCTCCTGCCCGGCGGCGCGGGCCTGGAGCAGCGCGGCGGCCTGGATATATGAAAGCACGAGCAAGCGAGCCATGGGCGGATCTCCTCCGGGCCAGCGGCGCGAACTGGGGCGGCGCCCGGCCCTCCGCCTATTGTATCAGGATCCGGGCCGCGCCTGATCCGCCGCAGGGCCGAGCCGGACTACTCGCGCCGCCGGTTGCGCGGCAGCGCCTCTGTTCCGTATAATAGCAGCAACAGCGCCCGGCCTGGCCGGGACGCGCATATGCAAAAGCAACGACGAGGACAAGTATCCTGGGCCGGGCGGGTCCACAGAGAGCCGCCCCCGCTGAAACGCGGCGGCCC
>JAICKM010000056.1 GCA_025927935.1 Chloroflexia bacterium
ACCTCGATCAGGGCGGCGGCCCGCTCGAAGCCGTCGTCGCCCACGCCGACCGCCGCGCCGCAGAGCAAGCGCCCGTGCCGGTCGTAGGTCGCCAGCGGATATTGCTGCTTTTTCTGGATGTCTTTGACC
Source organism: Chloroflexia bacterium (assembly GCA_025927935.1). Next base: position 130 of record JAICKM010000056.1, read on the forward strand.
GTGATGAGACCAATCAGGCGGCCGTTCTCGTCCACCACGGGCAACTTTTCGACCTTGTGGCGGCGCAGGATCTCGCGCGCCTGCTCCAGCGTGGTGCCCGGCGGCACGGTCCAGAGCGGGGCGGCGGTCATCCATTGGCGCACCGGCTGGTCCAGATCGGCGCCCTCGGCGAAGCGGATATCGCGGTTGGTCAGGATACCGACCAGGCGCTCGCCCTCGACAATGGGCACGCCGGAGATATGGTAGCGGGCCATCAAGTCCAGCGCGTCGCGCACCGACCGCTCCGGTTCGAGGCAAATCGGCTCGACGATCATCCCGGCCTGGGAGCGTTTCACCTTGTCGGCCTCCGCCACCTGGTCGGCAATCGCCAGGTTGCGGTGCAGCACGCCCAGCCCGCCCTCGCGGGCCATGGCAATCGCCATGCGCGCCTCGGTCACGGTATCCATCGCCGCTGAGAGGATCGGGATGTTCAAATGGATGTCGCGGGTGAGGCGGGTGGCCGTGGAGATATACTGGGGCGTGGGTAAGACTTCCGAGTAGGCCGGGACGAGCAACACGTCGTCGAAAGTCAGCCCTTCCAAACCGAATTTTTCCGCATCAGACAGCATCACACATCTCCCTTTCCATTCCGGGCACTGCTAAGCCGGGCCTGCCCCGCCGGCCATGCGCGTATGTAGATCGTCGATCCTGGCGCGCAACACCTGGATATCATAGTGGCGCCAGGCCGAGTCGCGCTCGACCAGCACCTGTTGCTTGCGGAAGGCCAGTTCCGTCGCCAGTTGCTGCAAAAGGCCCAACTGGCGGAAAGCCCGCCACCCGTGCTGCGTCAAGGCCGCCCAGCGCGCTCGCCAACGGCGGGGCGACGAGATGAGCATATAATATTCTGCGGGATGCAACCGCCCCACCGTCACCTCTTCCCATAGTTGCTGCTCGATCCAGCGGCGTTCCTTGGCCCCGGCCAGGATCGCCACCACGACGATCACCGCTACGCCGCTCCAATCGGCCAGGATGCTGATCAGGCACCCGGCGCAGGCAACCTCATTGCCGGCCAGCCCGCTGACCGTGACCAGGCTGTTGTGCAGGCTGTGGAAGAACATGGCCCCCGCCAACCCGAAGACCGGCATCACGGGGCGCAGCCGCGCCTGCGGGTTGGCGCGCAAATAGCCCAGCGTAGCCCCGGTGATGCTGGTGAAAAAGGCATGGTTGAGGCCGAAAACACCGGAGCGCAGAAACCAGATGCCGATCATCGCATCGAGCGAGGGCGTCTGCCCTGGGTTGTAGCCGTCGGGATAAGCCGAGCTAAAGCCGTAGACGATGTTCTCCACGACGGAGAAGCCCAGGCCCACAAGGGCGCCATACAGGATGCCGTCCAGCACATCATCGAACTCGTGCCGGTAGGCCAGAAAGAGGACAAAGAGGATGATGCCCTTGGTTGCTTCCTCGACGATGGGCGCGACGACCGTCGCTTCGCTGAACTCGCCGATGGGTCCCGCGCCGCCAAGGGGAATGCCGAGCAGGATCTCGAAGATGAGCGCGAGGAGAATCGCCGGGGTGGCGCCCCAGACAAAAGCCAGGATCGCCAGGCTAATCGGCTCCTTCTCATAACGATCCAGCCACCAGATCAACAAGACATAGAGGAGCGCCGGAGCCAGGGCCAGCCCGGTAATCAGGGCCAGCAGCGCCAGCAAATTCATAGACGGTGTGGTTCCTCCTCTTATATCGGCCCGCCGGATCGTGCCGCCGGCTGGCGGCGGCCTCCCGCCACCCCCAAACGCGCAGCGGTGTAAGCTTATCGCGTATTTTACCCGATTGCCGGGGATGCCGACAAGACAGGGCGGGGCGCGGAAAACGGATTATCTCCGACTCGCGTTCCCAACGGCATCCGCGGTTGTAGGGCCTCCCCAATTGTGCTACAATGGATAAAGGACAATTATCGTCTGTAGTTCTGTTGAACCGTGATTGCCTGCCCTCGCTTCGCACCACCGACAGCATCCAATCCCAAGCCTTCGTTATGGGGGCACGCTACCCAGAGGCTACCGCTCATGCCGATTCGCGTCCTTATCGCCGATGATCACGAGGTCGTCCGCCAGGGGCTTCAGTTCTTTCTCCGTCTGGATCCCGACCTGGAGCTGGTGGGGGAAGCCGAAGATGGGGCGGAAGCCGTGCGCCTGGCCCGCGAACTGCATCCTGATGTCGTGTTGATGGATTTGCTGATGCCGGAAATTGACGGCATTACGGCCACCGCCACCATCCGTCGTGAGCTACCGGAGACGGAAGTGCTGGCCCTGACCAGCGTGCTGGAGGATACCGCCGTGGTCGGCGTGATGCGCGCGGGCGCCATCGGCTATCTGCTTAAAGATACGCGCGCCGATGCGCTTTGCCGGGCCATCAAGGCCGCCGCGGCGGGGCAGGTCCAACTGGCGCCGGAAGCCGCCTCGCGCCTCATGCGCGAAGTCCGCGCCCCCGAAACCCCCGAAAGCCTGACCGAGCGGGAGACCGAAGTGCTGCGCCTGCTGGCGCGGGGCTATTCCAATAAAGAGATCGCCGCCCGGTTGAATATTGTGGAGCGCACCGTGAAAACGCACGTCCACGGCATCCTGCAAAAGTTGAGCCTGCCGAGTCGCACCCAGGCTGCGCTCTACGCCGTGCGCATGGGCCTGGTCAACCCGAACGAGCAGAACTAGGCGAGGATAGAGCCATGAGCGATCCTCTCCCACCCGTGCAAGAGCGCCGCGCCCAACGCCGCCGCGCCGACGACGAACGCTTCGAGCTCGCCGTCGAGGGCGCCAACGACGGGATCTGGGATTGGGACATCGAGACTAACACCGTCTACCTGTCGCCGCGCTGGAAAAATCTGCTTGGCTACGCCGATGATGAGATCTCGAACAACCTCGTCGAATGGGTTTCGCGCCTCCATCCCGATGACCGCGAGATTGCCCTTGCCGCCGTCGCGGATTATCTGGAGGGTAACACACCCAGCTACGAGATCGAAACACGGTTGCGGCATAAGGATGGGTCCTATCGCTGGGTGATCTCCCGCGGCGCGGCGCGGCGCTACGAAGATGGCCGGGCCTATCGCCTGGCCGGCTCCAACACCGACATCACTGGGCGCAAACAGGCCGAGGAACAACTGCGCGAAACCGAAGCCCAGTACCGCAGTATCTTCCAGGCCACCAGTGATGGTATGATCATCCACGATCTGGACGGCTGTATTGCCGAAGCCAATCCCGCCATGTGCCGCATGCATGGCTATACCTCCGAGGAGATCGTCGGACGCCATCTGAGCATCCTCGTTACCGCCGCCGACCAACCGGGTATTGCTACATACCTGGAGACCCTGCGTGGCGGCGGTCCCTTTTTCGCCCAGGCCGCGGGGGCGCGCAAGGACGGCTCCACGTTTCACGCGGAAATCCAGAGCAGTATGATCACCTATCGCGGCGCGCCCCATGTCCTCGCCGTTTCGCGCGATATTACGGAGCGCGTGCAAGCCTATCAATTGCTGGAGCAGCGGGTGGAGGAACGCACCCGCGAGATCAAGACCTTGCTCGATATTGCCCGGAATGTGGCATCGACCCTCGAACTCCAGCCGCTGCTCGATCTGATCCTGGAGCAACTCAAGGTCGTGGTCGATTACCAGAACGCCGGGCTGTATACGATAGACCAAGATGCTTTCATCAGCGAGGGGTATCGCGGCCCGCTCCAGCCCGACGCGGTGGTACACCGGAGGATTCCCTTTAGCTTGCTACCCCTGCACACCAAAACCCTGCGCGATCAGGTGCCGGTGATCATCGACGATCTGCACGCCATCGATCCACAAAGTGAGTTCGGGAAGGGGGCCGCGTTAATCATGAACGCGGCCCGCGCCAGAACGTGCGCCTGGTTGGGAGTGCCGCTCATGGTCAAGGACCGTGTGATCGGCATGCTGAGCATGAGTTCGGGGCAACCGGGCTATTATACCGAGCGCCATGCCGACCTCGCGGTGGCGATTGCCACGCAGGCCGCCGTCGCGCTGGAGAACGCCAAGCTGTACGAGCGCGCGCAAGAGGTGGCGACGCTGGTGGAGCGCCAGCGCCTGGCCCGCGAACTGCACGACTCCGTCTCACAAGCCCTCTACAGCATCGGGCTGGCCGCCAACGCCGCCCGGCTGTTGATCGACCGCGACCCCCCGCAAGCCGCCGCCCCGCTCGACTACCTCATCGCGCTGACCGAGGCCGGGATGACCGAGATGCGGGCGCTGATCTTCGAGCTACGCCCCGACTCGCTGGAGCAAGAGGGCCTGATCGCCGCACTCGAAAAACAGGCGGCGGCGCTGAGCGCGCGCCATCGTATCACGGTTATCTCCGACCTAGGCGCGGAACCCGCACTGCCGCTGGAAGTCAAAGAGGCGCTGTACCGGATCGGGCAGGAAGCCATGCACAATGTGGTGAAGCACGCTCACGCCAAGCGGGTAGAGGTCTGTCTGTCCGCCGGTCCCGATAACGTAACCCTGCGCGTGGCCGACGACGGCAAGGGCTTCGAGGCCGGCGCCGCCTTTCCCGGCCATCTGGGGCTGCGCTCGATGCGTGAGCGCGCCGCCCGCCTCGACGGCACTGTGGAAATCAGCAGCGCGCCCGGTCAGGGCACCTGCGTCCGCGCCACCCTTCCCGTCTGTCCGCTGGGCCTGAAAGAACCCTGGCGCTAACGACCGCGGCATCCCCCGCTGGTCGCCGCACCAAGAGCCACGCGGCGCCTAAAACCCCTCCGGCCGCTGTGTGGAACGGCCAGGGGGCAACTAAAGGCGACCTGAGCCGGCAGCTACTCTTCAAAGACACGCTCGCCGCGATGCAAGCGCAAAGCGATCTGATATGTCTGCGCCTGGCCGCGCGGCGTGGGGGCATGGGCCGCGAGGTAGCGCGCGGCGGCGATCAGGGCGTGGGTGGCCTCCGGCGTGCCCCGCGAGCGGTGATAGAGATTGAAGGCGCCCTCCACAGTCTGGATGGTGTGGAAGTCGCGATCCTCACGCAGCAACGCTTTGCCCAGCACGGCCAGCAGGCGCCCATCCGGCCCGCCCGCCGCCAGGTAGCGCGCCACGAGGCCGGCCGCTTCGCCCACCTGCTGCTGCTTGTCGAGCAGCGGCAGAAACTCGCCCAGCACGGACGCCGGATCGCCGGGGTCGCCTGTGGGCTGCGGGAGCCGCGCTGCCGGGATATTGAGGAAGCGGTCCAGGTAGATGCTCATCGCCGCGTCGAAGACCCCGCGCAGCAACTCCGCCGAGGGCGCGCGGCGCACGCCCATCTGCATGGCGTTGGAGAAGGAAAACGTGTGCAGCGTCGTATCCCAGTCGCCGAACTCGTTGCTGGTGGCGAAGCGGGCGATGCGCAACGCGGCGGCATAGGTCACTGCCTCGGCTAGCTCAGCTTCGGACGCGCCTACACGCAACGCGGCGAGCAGTGCGGCGATGTTGCCCTGCGGGTCGTCGGCCAGCAGTTGGTTCGCCAGCGCCACTCGCCCCGCCCAGGACCCGCGCCGCGCCTGGCCCTCGGCCAGCGCCCCGGCGATCTGCGGGAAAGCTGCGTCCAGGATGGCAACCAGGTCAATCGGGTTGCGCCAGGCGTTGCTCTCCTCCTGCCGGCTGCCGGTGGCGATGCCGCGCACCACGCTGCTCAGCACGGCCTCGGCGCGCGCCGGTTCCCAGCCCGCCAGGTCCAGAGCCTCGAACGCCTTATTGGTGAAATCAACGGCGTGCCCGATCTGGATATAGCGATAATCGGTCGCCGCGGTGAACAGCATATCGGCCAGTTCGGCGGGCGTCGCTCCGGCGCGCACCGCGCTGATGACCACCCGCTCAGCGCCTTCGGTGTCGCGCACGGCCAGGAACCGGCGCAGCCAGCCCTTCAGCGTGCCCATCGGCGGCGGGTCGCCGGGCAAGGCGTCGAGTACGAAGCGCGGCGGCGACCCCGCCGTCTCGCGGGCCACCGCGCTCAAGCCCTGGTAGAGCGCCAGCGGGCGGTCCTCGGCATCCAGGTAGGGCAGCATGTTGGCGAGGCAGGTGAGCATCGTCAGCCCCTGGCCCCAGCCCATGCGCCGGTTGCGCACGCCGAACTCCAACCCGATGGTGAACGGCTCCCGCGCATCGCCGCTGCCGTCGAGCAGGGCAATGGCGCTTTTCGCCAGCAGCAACCGGATGTCCTGCTCCAGCCCGTTGCGCAGCCGCGTGCGGAAATAGGCGCGGGTGTCGCGTTGCGGCGCCGTATCCACCCAGATCTCGTCGCCGCGCACTTCCACGGGATAGACCTGTGCGTCGTCGGCGAACTGGTCGAAAGTGCCGCCGGTGCGCAGATCGAATCGCGCCGCGTGCCAGTGGCAGGTGAGGATGCCGTCACGGCAGGTACCGCGGTCGAGCGGGAAGCCCATATGCGGGCAGCGGTTATTGACCGCGTAGACCTCGCCGTCCTGCTTCCAGAGCACCAGCACCTGCCCGCCCGCCGTCACCGTCTTGTGGCCGTCGGGTTCCAGATCCGCCAACGCCTCCGCCCGCACCCAGCGGGCCGGCCCTGGCTCCGTGGCCGGCGCATCCGCTGGCCGTCCAAGCGTCGTCGTCATCGGTCGCCTCCTCCATGGTCGCACGCCATCGTCGCCCCAGCGCCGGCCACGCAGCCGGCCCGGATAGCTTCATTCTACCACCAGGGACGGAGAATACCACCACGCCACGGACGGAGCCGGCCCCTGGTCAATAGATCAGGCTACTCATGGCAAGCTTGCCAGTGCTTCACGGTGCCAACGTCATTCTGAGCGGAGCGAAGAATCTCGTCTTGGTCCAGAAAGAGACAAGACTCTTCGCTCCGCTCAGAGTGACAAGTACGCTTTGAAGGACTAATTTGCTTGGGTCTAACTTGCGAGAGATCATACCACCAATGGATCGGAGCGCGACTACCCGCATTAAAGCAAACCGTGTTGCGCGGCGAGATGAACCGCCTCGGTGCGATTGCCCGCGCCCAGTTTGTCCAGAATGGCCGAGACGTGGAACTTGACCGTGCGCTCGCTGATGTGCAACTGCCCGGCGATCTCCTTGTTTTGCAGCCCCTGGGCCAGCAGGCGCAGCACTTCACGCTCGCGCTCCGTGAGCGGGATCAGCTCCGGCGAGGCCGGGGCGGCGATGCGCTGGATCAGCTTGGCGGCGACAGCGGGTTGCAGCAGCGATCCGCCCCCGGCCACCACGCGGATGGCGCTGAACAATTCGTCGCGGGGCGCGCCCTTCAGCAGATAACCGCGCGCGCCCGCCTGCACGGCGGCAATGATCCGTTCGTCCGTGTCGAAAGCCGTGAACACGAGCGCCCGCACCCCTGGCGTGGTGGTCTGCATGGCGCGCAAAGCTTCCACGCCGTCCAGTTCAGGCATTTCCAGATCGAGCAGGACCACGTCGGGGCGCAGATCAGCGACCAGGCGGACGGCCTCCACGCCGTTATTGGCCTGGCCCACGACCTCGAAATCGGGCTGGGTTTCGAGCACGGCGGTCAGTCCTTCGCGCACGATGGGGTGGTCGTCGGCCAGCACCAGGCGAATGCTCATGGGTTCTCCTGCAAGGGCACAACCGCCGTGATGCGCGTTCCGCCGCCGGGGGCACTGGACACTTCGAGGTGCCCGTCCAGCAGGTGCGCCCGCTCACGCATGCCGACAATGCCCACTCCGCCGGTGGCCGTGGGCTGCACGGCTTCCGGGTCGAAGCCGGTGCCGTTGTCTTCAATGGTCAGGCGGATGGTCTCGTCCAACCGGCGCAGCGTGATCGTCACGGCGGCGGGCCGGGCATGCTTGGCGACGTTATTCAGCGCCTCCTGGGCGATGCGGTAGAGGCCGGTCTCCACGGCGGCGGGCAGGCGCCCGATATGCGGGTCGGCCAGGGTCTGCACCGGCAGGCTCGCCTCGGCGGCGAATTGCCCGGCCAGCAAGCGCAGGGCTTCGGGCAGCGTCCGCCCGGCCAGCGCCGAGGCGCGCAAGTCGAGCACGGAGCGGCGGGCCTCGTCGAGGTTGGTGCGCGCCAGTTGCAGAGCCTTTTCGATGCGCGGCGGCACCGCCGCGGGTTTCGTCTCCTCCAGGGCCTGGGCGGCTTCCAGGTGCAAGGCGATGGCGGCCAGGCCCTGGGCCAGGGTGTCGTGGATCTCGCGGGCGATGCGGTTGCGCTCCTCCAGGGCCGCCAGCGTCACCGCGCGCCGGCTCAGCCACACACGGGCGATGGCCGTGCCCAGTTGGGCGCCCACCGCCGATAAGAGCAACAGCGTATCGGGCGTGAAGGTGCCCTCGCCGGGGCTTGCCACATTCAGTATACCCAGCATACGGCCCGCGGAACTTAACGGTGCGCTGGCATGGACCTGCAACCCCTGGCGATCGCCCTTCGCCCCTGCCAGCCGCGAGCAGCGCACGATATTGACGGCGGTGCGCAGTTCCCCCGATTTGAACAGCGTGTTACAGTCGCACCCGCCCATCCAGGACCGGCCAGGATACTCCATGGCCGGCGGGAGCGCATGATAAGCGGCGATATAGAGCTTGCCGGCGTCGTCCAGCAAGAAGATCCAGCCGGTTTGCAGCCCCAGGAGTTCGACCAGCGAAGCCAGCGTCTCGTCCAATGCCACCTGAATATCGCTGGTGCGATTCAACGTCTCCGCGATATGGTTCAGGATGGAGAGTTCGCGGTTACGGCGCAGCAGGGCGGCGGAATCGGATGGTAGCATCCCTTGCTACTCCACCGCCACACGGTGCAACCCGTGGCCTATTGCAGCACCCATGTGATGATCTTCCCAACCGAGCGCCCGCCGTCATAGTGAATCTTCACCCCGGTGGTCTTCTCGTTGCCGTTGCTCTTCCAGCACTGAGCGCCATCCACACTCTTCCCGGCATCCACCAGCGCGGCCAGCGTGCTGCAAATGATATCGGCGTCCATGGATGTGCCGTCGGCATCGGTGGCGCTGAACCCGGTGGGCCGGACGCTGGCAACGTCTGTGCCTTTGGAGTTATCGACCGTAAATAATGCCTTCAGCGAGCCATCCTCGAACTTGGCGCTGGTGAGCGTCATGCTATAGCCGCCCAGATCGACCGCCTCGCCCAGCTTCGCCTCCTGCGTCTCGGTCGTGGCGCCCGATCCGCCGCCGGACGTACCGCCCGGCGTGCTGTCCGATGCGCCGGGGGTCGTATCGCCACTCCCCGTCGTGCCCACCGGCGAGGGTGTGGCATCGGTGCTCGCGCTTCCGCAGGCGGTAGCAAACAGACCGAGGATGAGAACAGCCAGCAACAGCGCCAGAGTACCGGTTCGCTTCATCGAGAAAACTCCTTTAACAAGTGAACAAATCCGATAGAAGAGTAAGTAGCCCGCAGGATCGCCTCACCGGGCGGTAGGCCCCGCCGAGAGTCCGACGCGCCTTAGTATATAGTATAGCATTAGCGGCGGCAACTACCTGGCGCGGCGCAATCCGCCCCGAAAGCGCAATCCCCCGACCGCCGGGGGGCGATCGGGGGATCCGCACAGCCGTGCAGGCCGGTCAGGCGGCGATGCCACTCAGGGTGCGCAGGGTGGCTTCGGTCTCCACGCGGCTGGATTTGCGCGCGGCGGCGGCCTCGACAAAGGCACTGAACAGGCGGCGCGCCCACTCATGCTTGCGCACCATCTCCTCCGGATGCCACTGCACCGACAGCAGGAAGTAGTGATCGGTGCCTTCCAGGCCCTCGCACAGGTCATCCGGCGACCAGGCCGTCGCCCGCAGGTGCGGCGCCACATCCTTGACCGCCTGGTGATGCGATGTATTGACCCAGACCCGCTCAGCGCCGACCAGTTCGCGCAGCCGGCTGTCGGGCGCGATACGCACATCATGAGCCAGGTAATCGCGGATCTTGCGCTTGTACGACTCCCGATGATCGAACACCGTGGGATACTGGCTGGGAATGTCCTGCCAGAGCGTGCCGCCCAGGACGACGTTCAGCACCTGGTGGCCGCGGCAAATGCCGAACAGCGGCAGATCGTCGGCCAGGGCCCAGGGCAGCATCGTCGTTTCGACGAAATCGAGGCCGTTGTCCGGCATATCCGTATCGGGATGCAGGTCCTCGTTAAAAAAGCGCGGGTTAATATCGACGCCGCCCGGAACAAGGATTCCGTCGAGCACATCGTAGAGAGCGCGCAGACTCTCCTCATCTTCGACCTGCGGGATTAGCAGCGGAATACCGCCGGCGGCCATAACGGCGCGCGAGTAGGACTGATTATTGCTGAACCGCGGCGCGTGAAGTCCGGCGGCGTCGTGGTCGCTCATGGTGGTAATGCCGATGATGGGGCGCTGGCTCATTAGTTGTTGCTCCGTTCCCTAGCCTTGATCAAGCGCAAGGTTCGCTCTTGGTAGCCCACAGGCTGTCGAATAGCCACCCCGCCGGTCCGCGGCAGAATCATCGTGCCGGGCCGGTCTATTGTCCTACCGTAAGTCCGAGAATCTCTGATGAGACCACCAGCGGGTGCTACAAGAGACCGCAGGGGAATCCACGGGTACATGTACGTGGTGATCATGGCCTGAGCAGAAGTTATGCCATGCGGGTCACCATACCCAGGGTAACGGCCCAGCGCCCTTGCCTAGCCTATCCCATGCTGCGATCCCTGCCGGCGCATGCGGGATCTACACAGCAGCACCGGCTATGAAGGCAAGTGTAGCACCCGGTCCCGTCCCTGTCAAGAACCTGGCGCCCCCCAAAAGTCCCAGGCGGCCTGGGCCATCCAGCGGGGATAAACCCGCTCAGACGGTACCTGCCTCTTACTGTAGCAGCGCGAGATTACTACCCGCTTTTCAAGCCGGGTCCAGTACCTTACAGAGCCGCAACCATTAGCCGGCTCTTGAGGCGCCCGGCGCCCGGTGAGCGTATCGAGTACAATAGCAATATGTATACGTTGGCGCGCTGCCGGCGAGTCTTCCTCGCCATTTTGCTGATGCTCTCGCTCCCGGCGGCCTGCACCGTGGGGGCCGGACCGAACGGCCCGCCCAACCCCACCCCGCTGCCACACTCGCAACTCAGCCTGACGCGCGGACCCTATTTGCAAGACATGACGGAGAGCGCGGTGACGATTGTCTGGCGCACGGCGGCGGCCACCCAGGGCGGGGTCGCCCTGCGGGCCGCCGCTGATGTCACGGCCGCCTTCACCATGCATGCGGAACCGGCATCTACTGCCGATCATGTGCTGCGCGTGAGCGGCTTGCAGCCGGCCACTGCCTACCGTTACGCCGTGTGGGCCGCCGACGGCGAACTCGGCGAGGAGGCTGAGTTTCGCACCGCGCCCGCCTCCGGCGCCCCGACTCCGTTCACCTTCGCTGTCTGGGGCGACAGCGGCTGCGGCTGCCCGCAGCAAACGGCGGTGGCGGCGCAGATCGGTAAGGCCGGGGCGGACCTGCTGCTCCATACCGGCGATGTGATTTACGAGCGCGGGGAAGCGAATCTCTATGATCCGCGCTTCTTCGCCCCCTACCGCGCGACTCTGGCCGCGGCGCCGGTGTATCCCGTCCTCGGCAACCATGATGTCGCCACCGGTAGCGGCGCGCCCTGGCTGCAAGCCTTTTTCCTGCCGGGCGACGGCGGCAAACATACCACCCGCTACTACGCCTTCAACTACGGCAACGCCCACTTTATCGCGCTCGACAGCGAGGAACCCTACGGGCCGACCAGCGCGCAGTATGGCTGGTTGCTACAGGACTTGCAGAGTCCGGCGGCGCAGGGGGCCACCTGGCGGTTCGCCTTTTTCCATCGCCCGCCCTACAGCAGCGGCCTGGGCCACGGCAGCGAGTACGATCTGCGCGAGACCTGGGCGCCGTTGTTCGAGCGCTTCGGCGTCGATATGGTTTTCTCCGGGCACGAACACAATTACGAGCGCAGCACGCCCCGGCGGGACTATGCATCCGTGGGCGGCACGCACGCCGTCATCTATATTGTTACCGGGGGCGGCGGCAGCCAGAGCTATAATGTCGGCCGGCAACCCTGGAGCGCGTTTTCGGCCATGGCGTACCACTACGTGCGCATCCGCCTTGACGGGCCGCGGCTGGCATTGCAAGCGATTGGCACCGATGGGCAAGTGATCGATCACCTGGAACTCACCCACCCCTGACCCGCACCTTATCCGAATCCATTCTACGCCCGCGCGGCTGCCCGCCAAAAGCAGCTTGCAATTGAATCGGTATTAGCGCGCGGTGCGGACCCATTCCGCCGAGCGGTGCCGCTTGCCGAGGATCATCGGCAGCCACATGACCAGCTTCCAGACCACGTAGAATGGCGCGTAGAGCAACGCCAGATACACCTTGGCCGGGGCCTGGGCCAGCCACAGCCCGGTGAGGGTGTAGACCACTTGGCCCAACAGGGCGAACAAGGCCAGGCCAACCGCCAGGGGGCTACCCCAGAAGACGGCAGCGACCAGGACCAGCACCGCCGCCGCAAAGGTAGCGCTGAAAGGCGGGATGATCTGCTCCATCGCCGCGTCGAACAGCGGAAACCAGCGCCGCTTGAGCGATTCGCGCAGCAGCCGGGGCACGTAGTTCTCGACCAATTCCAGCCGCCCGGTTTCCCAGCGGATATTCTGAGCGTGCGCCGCCTTCAGCGACCCCGGCATCTCCGACCAGACAATGGCATCGGGCGCGAACTCCACCACGCGCCCCCGCAACAGCACGTCCAGGTGGAATTGCAAATCCTCGGTGACGGAGAAGGCGCCCCAATCCATATGCTCCAGCAGATCGCGGCGGAAGCACATGCCGTTGCCCTTCAGCCCCGCCGACCCGTCGAACAGCTTGCGCCCCAAGGGCCGCAGATAATGGAGCAGCGCGAAGGCGACGTAGCGCAACGCCGTGCCCCAGGACGCCGCGATGTTCAGCACCGTGCCGTAAGCCTGGATGGCGACGGTGTCGCCGCGCAGCCGCCGGTCGAGCGCGCGCAAGAAGCCCTGGTTGACCGTCGAGTCGGCGTCTACGATCACAAACGCATCGCCGCTCGCCGGATCACGCAGCAGTTGCGTAAAGAGCCAGCGCAGCGCATAGCCTTTGCCCCGTTGGGCGGCGTCCTGTCGCTCGTGGACGATAGCGCCCTGCGCGCGGGCTATTTTGGCCGTGCGGTCGGTGCAATTATCGGCGATGACATGCACCTGGTACAGGTCGGGCGGGTAATCGACGGCCAGCAGGCTGCCCACCACCCGGCGGATCAGCAGTTCTTCGTCGTGCGCGGGCACCAGCACGTTGAAGCGCGTGCGCGGCGCGGGCCAGCGGCCAGGGGCGGGCACCCGCCCGGCATCGCCCGTCGCCTGGCGCAACGGCCCGTCCGCGCCCAGGCGTTCGCCGGGGCGGGTCAGCCAGACTACGACAGCCGCCGCCGTCAGGAACAGCAGGTAGCCGACCAGCAACACCAGGACCACTTCCGCCGCCAGCAGCAGCGCCCCCGCCAGGAATCCCAAAATCGACAGCAGGTCGGACATGGCTAGCAGGTCTCCTTTGCGGCGTGGGATCGCCGCCGCCCAACGACCCGTAGCGCCCCACCCAGCAGGGCGAGAATCGTCCCCAGGACGAGCAAAAGTCCAGGCGAGGCCGGCGCCGGGCGCCCGGCGGGCGGCATGGTGCCCGGTTTGCCAGCGCCGGCGGGGGCCGGCCCGGCGGCAGGGACGGCGCCGGGAGTCGCGCCGGGCGTAGCCGCAGCGGGCGGGGCGGCGGGCGAAGCTTCCGGCGGGCGCACGGTGATCCCGAAGTCCAGGTGATAGTCGTTATGCGGGTAGGCGGTCACGGTCTGCGCGTAGCCCCAGTAGCGTTGCGTCGAGGGAACATCAACGAGCCAGTTCCCCACGCCCGCCGTGATCGTGTACACCCCTTCCGCGTCGGTCATGGTCTGGCCGACCACGGTGCCCTGGGTCGCGTCCTTCAAGACGACCTGCACCCCGCCCACCGGCGCCTCGCTGTCCTTCCAGGCGACAGTGCCGCTGATCACCGACTCCAGGGCCGCAGGCGCCGCCGCCGCATGGGGCACCGCACGGCCCGGCAACCACAGCACCGCCAGTAGCAAGGCCGCGCCCGCCAGGGCCACCCCCAGCCACACCACCCAATCGCTATGCCGTCCAGGCCGCGACTCGCGCCATCCCTCACACACCATTCCCATAGTCACCCTTCTAAACCGCCCCCATTAAACATCCTATTGACTTTGCCGCATCCAGCGAGGTACAGCTTCCGTACCCAAAGACTCATCGTGCATACTGACCGCTGACCACTGACCGCTGACCCCTCGTCACCGCCGCCCACGCATCAAGCATGGGTCGGGCCACAACGGGCCAGCTATACTGCTGCTCGGCCAGGGCACGCCCCGCCGCGCCGATAGCGGCGGCCCGCGCGGGATCGCGCAGCAGATCCACGACCGCCGCGGCGAAAGCCCCCGGGTCATCGGCCACCACCAGGTTGCGGCCCGGCTCCACGGCGATGCCCTCGCAGCCCACAGATGTGGAGACGACGGCCTGGCCCATCGCCAGCGCCTCGACGATCTTCAGCCGGGTGCCGCCGCCCATCCGCAAGGGCACGATGCTGACACCGCTGCGCCAGGCATACGGGCGCACGTCATCCACCCGCCCGGTCACGGTGATGCCCGCCGCGCCGTCGAGGGCGCGCACCGCGGGCGGTGGTTCCGCCCCGACGATCAGCCAGGATGCCGCGGGCAGCGCCTGCCGGATGCTCGGCCAGATCGCGTCCGCGAAATAGAGCACGCCGTCGTGGTTCGGATAATAGGCCATCATGCCGGTGAACACGATCTGCGGTTGGGCGCCAGGCGCCGGTCCCGCGCCGGGCGGGGCCGGGTGGAAGAACGTGGTATCGACCCCGTTCGGCACGACCACCGGGCGGGCCTGCGGCAGGTGTTGCCGCACCAGCGCGCCGTCGCGCTCCGAGGTTACGAGCAGCGTGGTGAAGCGCCGCCAGAGTTGCGGTTCCGCCCGGCGGAACTTCAGGTATTCGGCCCAATTGTAGAGGCGGCGCAAGGGTGCGCCGCCGCCCGCTGCCACCCGGCCTAATATCTCGTATTCCACGTTATGCAGATCCAAAACCGCGGGCACCCCCGTGGGCAGCCGGTAATAGGCCATCTGCGAAAACTCGACCTGGACCAGGTCATAGGGCACGGCGGCGGTCCTGCGGTCCAGCGCGGCTTGCAGGCTCGCCGAATAATGCGAGTAAAACTGGTAGGACCGGCGCGACAGGAGCGATTGCAGTTGCCCGCGCCGCTTGCGGGCCACCGCCGCCGGGTCCGCTGCGCCGAGGGCAGCGGGCAACGCCCAGGGATCGCGCACCAGGTCGACGTGCGCGCAGAGGCCGCGCAACGCATCCACCGTGGCCGCATCCTGCTCCGGCGCGCCCGTCGCCAGAGCCAGCAGGTCGATCGTGTGCCCGGCGCGCGCCGCCTGCTCCAGCAGATTATAGGTGCGCCGGGCGCCCCCGAAGTCCGGGGGATAGGGCGCGTAGGAACAGAGCCAAAGAATACGCATGGTCAGTCTTACTCAAACAGCGGGTGAAAGGCCAATTTGTAGCGGGCCGGGCGTTTGCGCCGGCCAATCGGTTTCGCGGGCACCCCGCCCACCACGGTGTACGGTTCGACATCCCGGCTGACCACGGCCCCCGCGGCGACGACCGCGCCCTCGCCGATGGTTACGCCGGGCAGGATCATCGCCCGCATGCCGATCCAGGCGTAATCCTCGATGACGACCGGCTTGGTCTCGGTGATGAAGCGCGGATCGTCCATCAGGTGCTGCGTGGTCAGGATGGCGACGTGCGGAGAGATGCTCACGTGCGCGCCGATCCGCAATGGCCCGCGTGCGTCAAGCACACAACCGCGATTGATCAGGCTATCGGGACCGATACGCACGCCGTCGCGGCGCACCTGCGACAGGCTGTAGAACCAGATAAACTGGTCCATGCAGATCGCGGCGCCCCGCCCCAGGTGGATGCCGAGGACGCGCCCGTACCAGGCGTGCCGCACGGTATAGAACGGGATCGCGCTGACGATGTGATTAGTGATGTACGATATGATCGCCAGGAGCACACGCTTCAACGATTCCACTCTCCCATTAAGCCGCGCCACGGCGTAGCGCCTTGCGCACCAGGCTCAACTCATCGCGCCCCACCAGGCGCAGCAGCAACGCCGCCCCGCCGAACACGCCCGCCGCGACGATCCCCGCGCCGATCAGCACCACTGCCGCGCCGCCACGGGCCAGCGGCCCGCCGGGCGCCACGCTTTGCAGCACCGGCAAGACCAACCAGATCGCCCCGCCCATCAGCAGGGTGGCCCCCAGGGTCCGCGCCGCGAAACGCAGGTTGCTCGTTCCCAACACCCCGCGCGGCACCAGCGCCAGATAGAAGAAGAAAATGACCAGTTCGGTCAGGAACGTGACGAAAGCCGAGCCGATGGCGCCGTTGCCGTACAGTGCCTGAGTCTGGCGGATCAGCCACCAGTTCAGCAGCGGATTGATCAGGGCCGCGCCCACCGAGACGAAAGCCCACTGCTTTTGCTTATCGACCGAGACCAGGATCGTCGCCAGGATCATATCGGCATAGAGCGGCACCAGGCTGAAGCCCAGGATGCGCAACGGCAGCACCGAGCCTTCGTATTCGGGCAACCCGCCGACCAGGGCGATGATCTCCGGCGCCAGCAATACCACGCCCAGGCCGATGGGCAGCGCGGCCAGCACGAT
>JAICKM010000387.1 GCA_025927935.1 Chloroflexia bacterium
GCGATCTATCCGGCCATCCAGCAGTTCCTCGGATCGGCGCGCGGAGGGATCGGGGGCGCGCTGGTCCTTGGCTTCCCGGACCCCCGCGCCGTCTCGTGCATCAACCCGATGGCGGTCGTGGCTGGTAGTGCCAGGCTTTACAATTAGGCGTGGTTCCGAGAGGGCTGTGGGCGCAGGGGGCAGCACCGCCGTCCCCCTGACTGGGGAGTCGGAGCGCCCCAGCCAGGGGGACGGCCGGGCGGCCGCGTGATGTTGATCCGCCGGATAGAACCGCGCGATTCCGGCCTCGGTGTCGAGGCCGATCCTGGGATCTCTCCCTGCTTGGGATAGAGCGTCTGCCGGTACGTCGTGGCGAGGGTGGGATCCGACGGACCCTCCAAGGGCAAGCTGTCGATCTCCTCGAGCAGGGCAGTCAACTCCGCGCCGACAAGGGGGGCAGCGGCTTCCGCCGGCGCTAGGGACCCGAGGGTGACGACGGCCACGCGGGCACCCTCGGGTGGCGCTACAGGCTCGAGCGGGCGAAAGACGCCGTTTTCATAGACGGCTCTAATAGGGGGCATTGGCAGCCCTCCTGATAAGCGGATGGTACCTGAATCTCTATTGTACGCGACCTTAGGAGCCGAGACAAGCGGGTGGGTTGTAGCCCCAAGGCTGTTGCAAGCGGCGCATACCAAGCATCTGCTCGGCTAGGTGTATGCCCAGTTTCAGCTCGGGTTGACGCCGGACCATGTGCAGCAACTCCTAGCTACCGCTGCGTAGCTCAGACTGCAAATGTAGAACCCACTTGGCCCACGCGTTGCGGCCGGTTTTGGATTAAGTGAGGCGTGGTCATAAATGATCAGGCGGCTTTAAGGAAGGCCTTCAGCCCAACATTCAGATCCAAGCCCTGCTCATGCCGATACAACAACGCCAACTGATAGACGAACACCGCGCCCAAGGCGAAACGCTTGCTGGCCGTCAGCCCTTTGGTCGGTACCTGCCCGTGCCCATCGAAGATGCTCTTGAGGTGCTCGTTGAGGTTCTCCAACGCCAGAGAGCGCAGCTTGTGCAACACCCGTCGCACCTCCTTGCCCTCGTCGTGGTGCGGGTAACGTCCGTACTGCGAGCAGACCAGTACCCGTCCTTTACGGGCGCAATCCTGCTCCAACTCGTCGGTGTTGTAGTGCCGGTCGCCAAACACGAAGCGGACCTCAGCCGGCAACTCCGCCAGCAAGTCCGGCGCCTTCTCGTTATCGGCCACGTTGGCCGCGGTCAGATCGGCTGCCAACGGTATCCAGCGCATCCCTTGCAGTTGGTCGTCCAGCCAGGCCACCGCGCCAGCCAGGTGCAACTTCCAGCCATAGACCCAGCCATGCCAGCCACTCTTGGTCCAATGCGCCTCGGTGTCAATCGAGGTATGCGGCACTTCGCCCAGTTCGCGGTGCTTCTTATGCCAGACCCCGCCGCGCGAACGCAGCACGGTGCTATCGATGGCCGCTGCTCGCCCGCAGTGCGCCCAGGGCTGGATCGTGGCCACCAAGTGCCGACCCAGACAACCGATTTGCGCGGGCAACTGGTCAGGCAACTGGGCCAAGCGGCGCTCCCAGGTGCGGCGGGTTGGGAAGCGGCCCTGTTCGCACAGCCGATTGCGCAGCAGGCGCATCTCCGCCGTCGGCTGGGCCAGCACGCTGAGCAGTTCGTTGGTCGTGTACAGGTGGCGGATGATCATGATTACCAGCGCCTTGAGAAAGAGCCGGTCGGAATAGACTGCCGGTCGGCCACGCCCGCGCTTGGCCGGCGGCGCGGGCATGGGCAGGCGGTCGACGAGTTGGACGAGCATGACAAGCAAGCTCCCTTGGTGTACCATTATGATTGCCTCCTACTGTTGAAGGGTCTGACAACCACAATGGTAGGCAGGTTGCCGTGCTAAGGCAACCCCTTAGTGCGGCTTTCTATTTATGACCACGTCTCGTCTAGTTGGCATGCCGAATCACTAATGCGTGTAAGCACCCCAGTCAGGTGTGGACTCGAAGGCGGGTGTGTTGGTGACCCGGGTGATCCCGCTGCCGTCCGGCTTCATGGTGTACAGATCCTCCTGTGCGGTCTTTTGCCCGCGATCGACGACGAAGCGGGCGAACAGGATCCTGGTTCCATCAGGCGACCAACAGGGGTAAAAGGCGGCGCCATGCTGGGTTTCCTCATAGATCTTCACCAATCCGGTCCCGTCCGGCCTGGCCACGAAGATCGAACCCTTGGAGGCGAACACGATCTGCGCGCCGCCGGGTGCCCACCGGGGATCAACCGCGTCCAGGCCCCAGGGCGTGAGTTGCCGCAGCCTGCTGCCGTCGAGGTTGACCACGAACACGGCATGCCGGCCCAATGGCGGGTTCTCGCGAAAGAACAACAGGCGCGAGCCGTCGGGGGCATAGTCCGCGGGGATGTCGTGGCCGCCATACGGATTGGTTGTGACGCGTCTGAGGTCGCCGCCGTCCGCGGCGCGCATCGTGAAGACGCCCGGAGTCCGCTCCGGATAGACGCCGTCCCAGCCCTCGAAGGCGAGCCGGATGCCGTCCGGCGACCACCCGCCCGCACCTTCGTTGAGGGTCGGATCCGCAAGTAACTGCACGAAGCCTGAGCCGTCGGGGCTCATCGTGCAATTGCGCACGAACTCGAAGTCATTCTGGAAGCAGCTAATTGCCAGCCGGGTGCCGTCCGGCGACCAGCGCGGGCTCTCGGCCGGCCCGGCGAAGATTTGGACTACGCCCGTGCCATCCGGGTTGGCCGTGTAGATAGCGTCGTCGCCGGCGTCGGGGTTGTATCTGCCGAAGGCGATGCGGCCGTTGCTACCCGGAGCCGTGGCGTGGGCTGGCGGGGTAGAAGTCGTCACCGCTGCGCCGGCGACGAGCAACGCCGTCAGGACTACTTTCAAGCGCCAAGCTTTCATCTCAATCCTCCCCTTCATTAACTCGTTGCGGTTCCGTGTTACCTGGCTCCCTCCATTACGCTGGTTGAGGCTAATTGCGACCGTCCATCAGACGGGTCCAGCGCGTCAAGCGACAGGTCGGTGCCGCAGCAGTGCAGCTATTGTGGCAGATTCGCCCGGCCGAGGGGAGTCGTTTGTGCTATAATAAGTGACACCATTTCTAACACCATTTCTAACACCAAGAATGGTCGACCCTGAATCGCGGCCAGCGGGGCCTGATCCGAAGGACTTCCGCTAATTCAGACGCTGGGCGGAGGGTCACTAAATGGCTGCCGACGATTCGTTCGGGCAGTGGCTCAAGGGGCGCCGCAAGGAGCTCGACCTGACCCAGGACGAGCTGGCGGCGCAGGTCGGCTGCTCGGTGTCGACCGTGCGGCGGCTGGAGCAGGGCGCGCTGCGGCCCTCGCGCCAGCTTGCCGAACTGCTCGCGATCGGTCTGGACGTTGCGCCGGAGGACCGGCCCGCGCTGGTGCGCCGGGCCCGGACCGTGGAGGCCCGCCCACGAGCGGCGCCGTCCGGCAATGGCGCGGCAGCGGCTGCTACTGGCGAGCCAGCCAACCCCTACAAAGGCTTGCGCGCCTTCCAGGAGACCGATGCCTCCGATTTCTTTGGTCGCGAGGCGCTCACCCGGCGGCTGCGCGAGCGCATAGGCGAAGAAGCCGACCTGGCCCGCTTCCTGGCGGTGGTCGGCGCCTCCGGGGCGGGCAAGTCGAGCGTGGTGCGGGCCGGCCTGGTCCCGACGCTGCGCCGCGAGGGGCTGCCCGGCGGGGCACAGCCGGTGATCGTGCAGATCGTCCCCGGCGCCCATCCGCTCGAAGAGCTGGAGGCGGGGCTGCTGCGGGTGGCCGTTAATCCCCCCGGCAGCCTGATCGACCAGTTGCGCGAGGATGAGCGCGGGCTGGTGCGTGCCGTGAAACGCGTGCTGCCCGAAGATGAAAGCAGCGAGCTGCTGCTGGTGATCGACCAGTTCGAGGAATTGTTCACGCAGGTGCGCGAGGAGGCGCGGCGGGCGGACTTCATCGACAGCCTGTTCGCCGCGGTCAGCGACCCGCGCGGCCGCTTGCGGGTGGTGGTGACGCTGCGGGCGGATTTCTACGACCGCCCGCTGCGCTATCTGCCCTCGACCGAGCTACTGAACCGGCGCAGCGAGCTGGTTGGCCCGCTGGCCGCCGATGAACTGTACCGGGCCATCGTGGCGCCGGCGGAGCGCCGCGGGCTGGAGCTGGAGAGCGGGCTGGTGGCGGCGATTATCCAGGACGTGGCCGAGCAGCCGGGCATGTTGCCGCTGATGGAGTTCGCGCTGACCGAGCTGTACGAGCGGCGCGAGGGCCGGCGGCTGACGCTGGCGGCGTACCGGGCCAGCAGCGGCGTGTCGGGGGCGCTGGCGCGGCGGGCCGAGAGCCTGTACGTCGGGCTGAGCGCCGCCGAGCAGGCCGAAACCCGGCAGTTGTTCCTGCGCCTGGTGACCATCGACGAAGGGGTGGAGGACACGCGGCGGCGCGTGCTGCTGTCGGAGGTGCGCTCGGCGGCAAGAGATGAAGCGGCCTTGCAGCAGGTGCTCGATCTATACGGGCGCTACCGCATGCTTACCTTCGACCGCGCCCCGGTGGGCGGCGGGCCGACGGTCGAGGTGGCGCACGAGGCGCTGCTGGGCTCCTGGGATCGGCTGAACGGCTGGTTGGCGGAGAGCCGGGAGCGGCTGCTGGTGCAGCGGCAACTGCTGTTTGCGGCCGCCGGCTGGCAGAGGTCCGGCCGCGAGGCGAGCTTTCTGGCGAGCGGGGCACGGCTGGCGCAGTTCGCGGAGCTGGCGGCGCAAGGCGATGCGCCGGGTGCGGTGGCGCTGACGGCCGGGGAGCGGAAGTATGTAGCGAGCAGTCTGGAGGAGCAACAGTGGCGCGAGGCGGAGGAGCGCGCGCAGCAGGCGCGGGAGCTGGCGCTGCAAAAACGGGCGGCGAGCCGGCTGCGGTACCTGCTGGGCGGCCTGGCGATCTTCCTGCTCATCGCGGCGGGACTCGCCGCCTGGGCACTCAACCGCAGCGAGGTGGCCCAGGCGAACTTCGCCCACGCCGATGCCCTGCGCCTGGCCGCCGAAGCCAACAACCTGCTCTCCGCGCACGGCCCCGCTGAGCTGATCGCCCTGCTCAGCATCCGCTCGATCGGCAGGCAATATTCCCCGCAGGCGGATGCCGACCTGTCGCTCGCGGCGGATCTGAGCTACCCTGTGCGGCGCTTCAACCACGGCGGCGCCGTCTGGAATCTCGAATTCTCGCCCGACGGCAAATACCTGCTAACCGCATGCTTCGATAACACGGCCCGGCTCTGGGACGTTGCCACCGGCCGGCTGGGGCGGACCTTCACCGGTCACACGGCATCGGTCAACACGGCCCGTTTCTCGCCTGACGGCGCCCTCATTGTTACAGGCAGCGACGACCACACCGCCCGCATCTGGGACGTTGCCACCGGCAAGACGATCCGCATCTTCGATCAACACCCGCAAGCAATCGGGGCTGATTTCACGCCCGACGGAAGGTATGTGCTGACCTTTGGTCTGGATAACACCGGCCGGATGTGGGATGCGGCCACCGGCCGGCAGCAAGCACGAGTCTTTACGGGCGCCGGCGGTGTATTCTCGCCGGACGGCAGGTACGTGGCTTTGGCTTCCGGCGAGGAGAATGCCGTCCAGCTTTGGGATGCCGCCACCGACCGGCAGTTGTATGCCGTTCGTCCAGCTGGGTTCATGGTATTCTCGCCGGACAGCAAGTATCTGCTGATCGGCAGCGGAGACCAAATCGCGCGGCTGTGGGATGTTGGCGGCGGCCAGCTAGTGCAGGTGTTCGCGGGGCACAGTGGCGCGATCAACAACGTAGCCTATTCGCCTGACGGCAAGTACGCACTAACCGCCGCGGCTGATAACACGGCCCGGCTCTGGGATGTCGCCAGCGGCCAGACGCTGCAGATCCTCGCGGAGCACGCGAGCCCGGTCTTCGGCGTGGCCTTCTCGCCCGACAACAAATGGTTGGGGACCGGCGGCAGCGGCGACGGCCTGGCGCTGCTTTGGAACGGCCCGACCGGCTCCGCTGCGGCCCCGGGCCTGCCACGCTTCGCCGGTCATACTGACTCCGTCTGGACGGCGTTCTTCTCGCCCGACGGGAGGAAGATCGTCACCGCGAGCAACGACCACACGGTGCGCATCTGGGATGGCGCCAGCGGTAAGGAGTTGCAGCGCATCACCGCCGACGAAGTGGAGGCGAGGGATGCCGTATTCTCGCCCGACGGCAAGACCCTGCTCACCTCAGGGGGAGACAACACCGCCAAACTCTGGGATGCTGCTAGCGGCAAGCAACTGCTCACCTTCCGAGGGCACACCGGTGAGGTGGAGAAGGTGCTGTTCTCGCCGGATGGCAAGCGCGCCGTCACCGCCAGCGCGGATCGCACCGCGCGGGTCTGGGATGTGGCTGCCGGCCGGGAGTTGGTCCGCTTCACCGGCCACACCGCCGGGGTCTGGTCGCTGGCTTTCGCCCCCGGCGGTAAGCTGGTTGCCACCGGCGGCGACGATACGACCGCGCGGGTCTGGGATCCCGAAACGGGTAAGGAGGTACGGGTCTTTCGCGGGCACACCGGGACCGTGTTCGACGTGGCCTTCTCGCCCGACGGCAAGTATCTGCTGACCGCCGGCGGCGACGGCACCGCCCGGCTATGGGA
>JAICKM010000975.1 GCA_025927935.1 Chloroflexia bacterium
CACGGGCGCATGAAAGCGGCGGAGAAAGAACAGATCATGGCCGCCTTCCGTCGCCAGGAGTACGATATTCTCGTCTCCACCTCGGTCGTGGAAGTCGGCATCGACATCCCCAACGCGACGCTGATGCTGGTCGAGGGCGCCGAGCGCTTCGGCCTGAGCCAGTTGCACCAGTTCCGCGGGCGCGTGGGCCGCGGCGAATACCAGTCCTACTGCATCCTCATGTCGGATACGGCGCTCAGCACGTCCATGGAGCGCTTGCGCGTGATCGAGGAAAATCACGACGGCTTCCGCTTGGCTGAGGAAGACATGCGTCTGCGCGGGCCGGGCGAGTTCTTCGGCACGCGGCAGAGCGGCGCCTTCGACCTGCGCATGGCCCGCCTCAGCGACCTAGAGACGCTGCAACTGGCCCGCCGCGAGGCCGAATACCTATTCGGCGAGGACCCCACCCTGACCTTGCCGGAGCACGAATCGATTCGCCGGCAACTCGAAGCCTTCTGGGAGCTGGCGAACAGTGCGCCGGAGGCATAGGTCTGCCCTATGCGCGTAATTGCGGGCAGCGCCCGCGGGATGCGGCTCAAGGCGCCGGAGGGGCGGGGCACCCGGCCCATGACCGACAGGGTCAAGGAGTCGCTGTTCGGCACGCTCGCCAGCCTGGGCTACCCGCAGCCGGGCGACCGTGTGCTCGACCTCTACGCCGGGACCGGGTCGCTGGGCATCGAGGCCCTGTCGCGGGGCGCCGGGTGGTGCGACTTCGTGGAGCAAAATGCGGGGGTGGGCCGCATCATCGCCGCCAACCTGGCCTTTACGCGCCTGGCCGATCATGCTCGCGTGCACAGCATGGCCGTGGATGCCTATTTAAAGCTGCGCGCCGTGAGCTACAACCTGCGCACGGGTGACAAAGAACCCTTGCCCGACGTTAAGTGTGATATAATATTTATGGATCCGCCCTATGCCGATCCGGCGATTCGCGCGATTCTGGGCCAGGTGGCCGAGGGACCGTTGCTTGCGCCGGAGGGGTTGCTGGTCGTCGGCCACGCCACGACGGTGGAACTGCCGGATGCGCCCGGCCCGTTACGCCGCATCCGGCAGCGCACCTTCGGCGGGTCGGCGTTCTCGCTCTACAAATACGCGGCTGCCGCCGGCAGCGCCGATCCAGGCGAGGCGGAGGCTCTGCCGGGCGAAGACGACGAGGAGACCTGTTAATTGCGTATTGCCATCTATCCCGGCACTTTCGATCCCATCACCAATGGTCACCTCGACATTGCCCGGCGGGCGGGCCACCTGTTCGATAAGCTGATCGTCGCCGTGGGCGAGAACCCGCAGAAGAAACCGGTCTTCACCGTCGAGCAGCGTATGGAGTTGATCCGGGAGGCGGTGCGCGGCTTCGACCATAGCGACATCGAAGTCGATAGCTTCCGTGGCCTGACCATTGATTATGCCAAGCAGATCGGCGCCCAGGCCATCGTGCGCGGGTTGCGCGTGCTGACCGATTTCGAGTGGGAACTGCAACTCGCCCTGATTAACGAGAAGTTGGCGCCGGAAATTGAGACGGTCTGTCTGATGACCTCGCAGGAACATTCCTTCCTGAGCGCCAGCGTGGTCCGCGAACTGGCCCAGCACCACAGTCCCAAGCTGAACGACCTGGTGCCGCCCCATGTGGCCGCGGCGCTACGTGCCGTCTACGGCGAGGGCGCGCCCGTCACGGCGGGGGGCAACGATCGATCTGATGTTTAGCCAGGACGGTGGCTGACGAACACGGGGGTGACCGCCATCAGCGACATGCGTATGGATTTGCAATATCTGATCGATCGGCTCGAAACGATGGTGCGGGCCGGGCGCCGCGTGCCCGGCCTCAACCGGCTCATGCTCGACGAGCAGGAGCTGATCGACCTGATCGACCAGATGCGCACCGTGCTACCCGAGGAGATCCGTTACGCCAAGCACGTGTTGCGCGAAAAAGAGCAGATTCTCTCGGACGCCCAGGCCCAGGCCGACGAGATCCTGCGGACGGCCCGCCAGCAGGCCGAGGTGCTGATCGAGCGCGAAGGCTTGCTCAAGCAGGCGCGTGCTCAGGCCGAAGACATCAAGCGCGAAGCCCAGGAAGAAGCCGAACGGGTGCAGGTGGGCGCCGACAACTACGTGCGCCAGGTCCTCACCGACCTCTCCGACACCCTTCAGCGCCAGCTAGCCAGCATCAACAAGGGCCTCGACAGCCTGAAATAGCGGGGGCGGCGACTGGCGCGGTGCCGGGGCG
>JAICKM010000274.1 GCA_025927935.1 Chloroflexia bacterium
CGGTGATGTAGCGGGTCAGCGCGGCTTCGTCCATGGCTAGGGGTCCCTCCTCACTTGGGTTCCGATGCTTCTAACTACAACCCTATTGTACAACTCAGATGCAATAGTTGAGGGTTGGGGCGGACCTGTCGTCGTGCCTGCCGCCGCCCCGTGGCACCGGTAGGCAGGATACCGGGCACACAAGCCGCCGCCATGATGTAAAATAGCGAGTAACTACCCGCTAAAGATGGGAGCAACTCTCCAGGAAGTAGTTGAGGGTTTGACATGATGGTTCGCGACTATCTGCGGACAAGCGACCTCGCTCAGGCGGAGCACATCAGCGTCCAACAGGTGCGTAACTACGAAGCCGCGGGCTTGATCCCGCCCGCCGAGCGCAGCGCCGGGGGCTATCGCCGCTACACCCCAACACACCTGGCGGCGCTGCAAACCGCCCGCGCGCTGGCCGGGGCCTATGGCCGGCAGCGCACGCAGACGCTGATGCAGGCCGTGCATGAGGGGCAACTCGCTGTCGCCCTGGCGCTCATCGATCAGCGCCACGCAGAACTGGCCGCCCGGCGGCGCCAGGTGGAGCAAACGCGGGCAGCTTTGACCACGCTTGCGGCGCAAGCCCCGCCGCCGCCCGGCGCCCGCCACGGGCCGGGGCTGCACGTGGGCGCGGCGGCCCGCCAGATGGGGGTGCGCGTTTCGGCGCTGCATTTCTGGGAGCAGCAGGGGCTGTTGCACCCAGTCCGCGACCCGCACAGCCAATATCGCGTCTATGACGAGCCGCAAATGCGCCGCCTGCGGGTGGTGGTTCTGCTGCGGGAGGCGGGCTACGATTTCCCCGCGATCCGCCTGGCACTCGATGAGCTGGCCGCGGGCCGGACCGAGAAGGCCCTCGCCGCTGTGGACCGGCGCCGCGCCGACCTCGCCCACACAAGCTGGGCCTGTCTGGCTGCGCTGGCCGCGTTCCAGGCGTATATCCGCGAGTTTTGGCCGGAGCTTGGCGCCGCTTTCTGACGCGGTTTACCACACCCCATGCCGGACTGGACCGGCCAACTTTGCCCCCACTCCACTCCCGGCCCGCCGCGGCCGGCAGCCGGCATAGCAAACGGGTGGGCCAGATTGCTCCGGCCCACCCGCGTCTGTGTTATGTAGCGCCTTTCGTCAGCGCCGGGAACCTATTGCCCGCCGGACTAGCTGTTCGGCGTGCTGTTCGGCGTGGTGTTCGGGGCGCCGTTGGGCGGGCCGTTCGGGGCGCTACCCGGTGCGCCACCGCGCGGGCCTCCGTGCGGGCCGCCGTGCTGATCGGTGCCCGCGGCTTCGACGGCGATAACCGCGCCGGTCTTCGCGTTCACGGTGACGCCGCCGCCGTTGGTGAAGTCTACGTCCCAGAACACGGTGCCGTTGTCGTCGCCGAGGCGGCTGTGGTCGATGGTGTTACCGGGGCTGGCGGCCAGCGCGGCCTTTTCCGCGTCCGCCTGCGAGACGGTGGCCTGGGCCGCCAGCGCGGCCTGGTCGCCGCCGCCGCCATGTCCGCCCTTCGGCCCGCCCTGGTCGGTGCCCGCGGCTTCGACGGCGATGACGGCGCCCGTCTGGGCGTCGATCTTAACCCCGCCGCCGTTGGTGAAATCGACATCCCAGAACGCCGTGCCGTTGTCATTGGCTAACTGCGTGTGGTCGATGGTGTTGCCCGGACTGGCGGCCAGCGCGGCCTGTTCGGCTTGCTGCTGGGTGATGGCGGGCGCCGGGGCCTGCGCGGGCGCCTGCGCCGGGGCCGGCGCCACCGGGACGGTGGACGACCCCGTAGCCGGCGTGGTGGCCGGCGCCGCGGGCTGCGCCGGCGCGACCGTGGCGGTAGCCGTGGCCGGGATAGTTTGGGCCGACGCCTGATTGGCGCCCACCACGCTCCCGGCGAGCATCCCCAGCCCGAGCAGGGCCACGGCGGCCGTTGAACCGATGATTGACTTGCTGTTCATGTTCGCTCCTTATGCTTCTCATCATTGCATGTGCTTGATCCGTTTGCCGGGTCGCGCGTCGTTTCGCGCGACACCATTAGTCTAGCGCGCAGGCATTAAGGAACGGCAGGCGGATCATTAGAGATGGGTGAGCTTGCGGGGCAGCATCCGAGCGGGGGAGCAACCTAACCCCCTGCCTCCCTTCCCGCCGCGGGAAGAGGGAACGCGCCTATCGAATGGGAACGCGACTCCCCTCTCCGCGGCGGGGCGGGGTCAGGGGTTAGGTTGGCCGGGCGGGTGCTCAGGCGTCAAGCATGGCGCAGTAGTGGCGCACCCAGACGGCGGCGGCGGCGTCCTCCCGCCAGGCGGCGAGGGTCCACCACATGTAGCGCAGGGCGGTGTAACGGGCGGCGACGCGCCACCGGGCGTAGAAGGCCCGCGGAGCGAGGGCGCGACCCTGGGCGGCCAGGGCGGCGCGGTAGTGCTCGGCCAGGGCGGGCGTGTGGAAGTGGTGGGGCACGTCCAGGTAGGCCGGGCCGTAGTGCGCCGCCTGCCAATCGACGAGGTAGACGCCGCCCGCGTGCTGGAGCACGTTGCTGGGGTTGAGATCGGTGTGGACGAGGGTGAGCGCATCGCCCTCGGCGGCCAGCGCGGCCATCTCGTCCACGATGCGCGTCGCGGCGGCCTCGACGCGCGGCAGTTCGGCGGCAAAGGCGGCGCGAAAGGCCGGGTCGGCAACAGCCCGCTGCCAGGCAGGCCGCCAGGCGATCTGCTCGATCATGCGGGCGTAGTAGGCGCGGTCGGCGCGGGGCAACCAGGGCAGCTCGGCGCCACGGCCCCAGTTGGCGGCGTGGATGGCGGCCAGCGTGGCGGCCTCCCGGCGCACCATGGCGCCGGAGATCGGGCCGCGGCTGTCAGGACGGTGGGTGTCGCCCACGTCCTGCATGGCGACGAGGGCCGGGGCGGCGCTGTCGCCCGCCAGCGTGTGGCTGAAGGGCACGCCAGGCAACCCCTGCGCGTGCAGGTGGGCCAGCGCGCGCCGCTCGACCGGCCCGGCCTCCTTAGTCACGAGGCGCAGGGTGGCCAGCGGCCCGCCGGCCAGGGTTAGCTCGTAGCGGCGCACGGCGGCGCCCGACGCGCCCGCGCCGATAGGCAGCGCCCGCACCCCGATCACGCGCGCCGCTGGGGCGATGTGGCGCGCCACCGTGGCCTGCAACAGGTCGCGCGGCGGAGGCGGCGCGGTCGCCCCGGCCTCGTGCGGCGGCCCGGTCACTACACGCGGGCGTCCGGCACGGGCGCCGTAGGATCGACGGGCGGCGCGTTGCTCGCCGTGCTGGCCGCCGCGGATGCGGCCTTGGTCGCGGCATCCGCGGCGTCGGTCTCGACGTCGGCCTCGAACTGCGCCTTGAGGTGGGCCTGGTCCTCGGCGATGGAGGCCAGGCGCTCGTTGGGCAGCGGTGCGGCGGGCGGGGGGGCCGCGGGCTGCTTGCCGCGCCGGCCCAGCACCCGCCGCAGCGCGGGAACGGGCCGTGGGGGCGCGCCGGCGCCCAGCAGTTGCGCCTGGCCGGTGGCGTCCAGGTAGAGCGCCAGCGCGATGACATAGAGCACGCCGACGATGGGCACGGCGATCAGCGCGCCGCCCAGCCCACCCAGTTCGACCCCGGCCAGCAGGGCCAGCAGCGCGGCCAGCGGGTGCAGGCCCACCGCGTGCCCGCTGACGCGCGGGACGATGACGTTCGACTCGACCTGCTGCAAGACGATGAAGTAGATGATGACCCAGAGCACCAGCGGCGGCGGCTGGAAGGCGGCGATGACCACCGCGGGGATCATGCCCAGCACCGGGCCGATCATGGGGATGAACTCGAACAGGAAGGCTAGCAGGCCGATGACCAGCGGGAACTGCACGCCGAGCACCGCACAGCCCAGACCCGCCAGCACGCCCACGGTCAGCGCGACGATGATCTGGCCGCGAATGTAGCCGCCCAGCACGCGGTTCAGGGTGGCCTCGATGAAGAACCAGCGCTCCCGCGCGGTGGCCGGCAGGAAGCGCAGCGCCCAGTTGCGCATACCCGTGCCGTCGAGCAGCAGGTAGAAGGCGATGACCAGCACCAGCATGAAGTCGGTTGCCAGGGTGACGAGGCCGGTCAGCACGCTAAGCGTGCCGCCGAGCAGGCTGCCGCCCGCACTGGTCACGTAGCTCACCAGTTGGTCGCGCAGGCTGGTCACGTCAAGCGGGATGCCGAGGTCGCGGAAGAAGCCCTCGATGCGCGAGAAGGTGTCGCCCGACCCGTTGACCAGCGTGGGCAGCTTATCGACCACGCCCTGCAACTGCGCGGTCAACGGATTGATCAGCAGCACCCCGCCGAGCACCAGGCCGCCCAGCACCACCAGGTAGATGAGCAAGATGGCGAGGATGCGCGGCAGCCCGCGCCGCTCCAGCCGGTCGATCAGCGGCCCGAACAGGAAGGCCAGCAGGAATGCGGCCAGCACCAGGATGATGATGTGCAGGAACCGCTCGATGATCGTCCAGGCGATGACGGCCACGGCGGTCCCGGCGATGATGGTCAGGAAGCCCTGCAACCAGGGATTCAGTCCCAACCGGCTCCAGCGCGACGGGGACTCAGAGGGGGGGGATGTGCTCATACGGAAACCTCGATCTACTACAGCATATGCGCGCCCGGTGCGCCGGCCCTGGTCGCGGCGATGAACGCCGCAGCAGTATAGCAAACCCTGTACCACTCGCCAACCGGCGCCCGGTATTTTCACCGCGGAGACGCAGAGAACGCAGAGAATATAACTACGATAAATCATCTCCGCGTGCTTCGCGCCTTCGTGGTGCAATATGGGCCGAAAATGAGCACCGATTGGGCTGGTTGGTGAGCAATATGGGCGGCTATGCTAAAGGCGAGCAAAGCCACCATCTATCGATCATAGCGCACTACCGGCAAAGGGAGGAACGCACCATGAAAGTCAATCTTTTTCGATACCTGGGCATCGCCATGCTGCTGTTGGGCCTGCTGGCGAACGCCGATGGGTTCGGCGTCATCTGGGGCGCGTAAGCAGCGCCTATCTACGAGCGGAGGAAGAGCCATGAAAACCAAAATCGCGCAGTACGCAGTCGGCACCGCGCTGGTCATGTGCATTCTACTGGGCAGCAACGCGCTCGGCGTCATCCGGGGCGACTGAGCGCGGCCCGGCCCAATACCTCAAGGCACCTCGCCCCCGCAGGCGGGGTGCTTTGCCGTGTCCGGGCGGGCGGGGGCATTTACCCAGGCGCAAAATCGGTCCCAAGCCGTAGACCCCGGCAGGTGGCGCGGACCATATTATAGCGACGGAGACAATCATGTTTTAATTGGCAACGCAGAGACGCAGCGATTTTCGTGATTTTCTTGTGCGACGGCATCGAGCCTCCCCAACGAGATCAGGCGATTCCAGAGACCAAATCAGTTGAAACCTCTGCGCCCGCGACGTCTCCGCGGTGAGCATGAACAGCAACCGATGCACATGCTTCCGTTTGTGCGAGAGATCGGCTATAATACGCAGAATCCAGCAGCGCCGCCGGTCGCGGGCGCGTGGCTGGTGGCGGGAGCACGAGGCTGGATACCGGAATTGGTAGCGATGATCGACACGAAACCCTCCTTTGGCCGCTGGCTCAAAGAGCGCCGCAAGGCCCTCGACCTGACGCAGTTCGCCCTGGCCGAGCGCGTGGGCTGCGCGGAAGTAACGATTGGGCGCATCGAGGCCGACGAGCGCCGGCCCTCGCGCCAGGTGGCCGAGTTGCTGGCCGAGGCGCTGGGCGTGCCCGCGGCGGATCGCGCGGCCTTCGTGCAGTTTGCGCGCACGGGGCACACCGGCGAGGCCGCCGCGCCCCTGATGCCCAGCGCGGCGGCGCCCGCGGCCATGCCGGCCACCGTGCCGCCGCTGGCCGCCCCGCCGGTCCGCGCCATGGCCGCGCCGCTCACCCGCCTGATCGGGCGCGATGCCACGCTGGCCGCCGTGCGCGAGGCGCTGCACCGCACAGGCGGGCGCCTGCTCACGCTGACCGGGCCGCCCGGCGTGGGCAAGACGCGACTCGCCATGCAGGTCGCCACTGATATGGGCGGCGAGTTCGCCGGGGGCGTCTGCTTCGTGCCCCTCGCGCCGATCAGCGACCCGGACTATGTGCCGACCGCCGTGGCCCAGGCGCTTGGTTTGCAGGACACCGGGGCCGCCCCGCTGCCTGCACGGGTGCTGACCTACCTGCGCGACAAGGCGCTGCTGCTGGTGCTGGATAACTTCGAGCATCTGCTGGGCGCGGCCCCGCTGCTGGTCGAATGGCTGGCCGCCAGCCCGCGGCTGACGGTGCTCGTCACCAGCCGCGCGGCGCTGCGCGTGCGCGGCGAGCAGCAGTTTGCCGTGCCGCCGCTGGCCCTGCCCGACCCGGCCCACCTGCCGCCGCCCAGCGAGCTGGCCCGCTACCCCGCCGTGACCCTGTTCGTGGAACGCGCCGCCGGAGTACAGGCCGATTTCACGCTGACCGAGGAGAACGCCGCCGCCGTCGCGGGCATCTGCGCCCGGCTCGACGGCCTGCCGCTGGCGATCGAACTGGCCGCCGCCCGCAGCAAACTGCTCACGCCTGCGGCCATGCTGGCCCGGCTGGCCGCCCGCCTGCCGCTGCTGGCCGGGGGGCCGCGCGACCTGCCCGCCCGCCAGCAGACTCTGCGCGCCGCCATCGGCTGGAGCTACGATCTGCTCGACGCCGGGGAGCAGGCCCTGTTCGCCCGCATGAGCGTCTTCGTCAACGGCTGCACGCTCGACGCCGTGGACGCGGTCTGCAACGCCACGGGCGACCTGCCCTTCGACGCGCTCGACGGCGTGTCCTCGCTGTTCGACAAAAGCCTGTTGCGCCAGGACGAGCCGACGGAGGCCGAGCCGCGCTTCAACATCCTGGACACGATCCGCGAGTTCGCGCTGGAGGCGCTAGCCGCCCGCGGTGAGGTGGAGACGATCCGCCGCCGCCACTTCGCGCACTACCTGGCCGAAGCCGAGCAGGCCGACCCGCTGCTGCAAGGCGCCGAGCAGACCGCGTGGCTGGAGCGCCTGGAGGCCGACCACGACAACTTCCGCGCCGCCCTGGCCTGGGCGCGCGACACGGGCGACTCCCAGGCGCTGGCCCGGCTGGCCGGGGCGCTCTGGCGCTTCTGGTATGTCCACAGCCACTTCCACGAGGGCCGGGACTGGCTGGAGCAGGCGCTGGCCCGCCAGGACGCCGTGGCCCCGCCCGTGCGCGTGCGGCTGCTCAACGGCACGGCCTGGCTGGCCTACAACCAGGGCGATTTCGCCCGCGCCCGCGCCCTGGCCGCGCAGAGCCTGGCCCTGGCCCGCACCCTGGACAACAAGTGGGAGATCGGGCAGGCCATGGCGACGCTGGGCAGCGTGGAACTGGCTCAGGGCAATTTCGCGGAGGCCACCGCGCATTATGAGCAGGGCCTGGCCGTCATGCGCGCGCTGGCCCACACCTGGGGCATCTCCTACATGCTCAACTTCCTGGGCCTGACCGCGCAACTGGCGGGCGACAGCGCCCAGGCCACGGCGCTGCTGGAAGAAAGCCTGGCCCTCTCGCGCCACCTGCACGACATCCGCGGCATGGCCTTCACGCTGCTCAACCTGGGCCGCGCCGCCCACGAGCAAGGCGACGGCGCCCGCGCCGCCGCGCTGCTGGAAGAGAGCCTGGAACTCTCGGCGGAACTGGGCAACAAGGAGTATGTCGCCACCTGCCTGAGCTATCTGGCGCTGCTGGCCCGGCTGCGCCAGGAGTACCGCCACGCCGTGCTGCTCTACCGCGAGAGCCTGCATCTGCTGCTGGAGTTGGGCCACCGCGAGAGCATCGCCGTGGGCCTGGAGGGCATGGCCGGCGCGGTGCAGGGCGAGGGCCACCCGGAGCAGGCCGTGCGCCTGCTGGCCGCCGCCGCCGCCCTGCGCGAAGCCATCGGCGCGCCCCTGCCGCCCTCGCAGCGGCCCTACTACAAGCAAACCCTGGCGGAAGTGCGCGCCCAGTTGTCCCCCGTCGCCTACGCCGCCGCCTGGGCCGAAGGCAGCACGCTGAGCCTCAGCGGCGTCGTCGCCCTGGCGACCGCCCCCGAAGCCTAGGCCATGCGCCACGGACCCCGGTAAGCCTGCCCCTTAAATCCGACATCCCGGCGCAGATGACGGGCGCGATCAATCGCGCCCCCACGCGTGAAGCAGGCGTGACGCGCTTAATTACACCATCAAGCGGCTATAATTTGTAGCGGCGCGATGAATCGCGCCGGCCGCCGCACCCCGATCTTCGGCGTAGCCGCCCGCTGCCACCCCGGCGCCGGGCCACGCGCCGCCCGCTCAGCGCGAGCGCAGGCGCAGGCCGGTGAGCACCAGCAGCGCGCCGGGGGCGACCAGGGCCAGCAGGGCCAGGTTGAGCAGCAGCAGGGCCGCCGCCAGCGCCTGTTGCGGCGTCTGCACCCGCGAGACGGTGTCCGCCGGGAGGCCGTGCAGGCTGAAGAAGAGGACGAGGTAGAGGCCGCCCAGCAGCCAGGCCACACCCA
>JAICKM010000572.1 GCA_025927935.1 Chloroflexia bacterium
ATCGTCGTGGACGGCGACTTGAATGACTTCGAGTTCTCCGACACGCTGAACCTGCTCAAGAGCGGTAACGTGCTCTACGATTTGATCGAGACGCTGCCGCAGGCCGAGCGCTACACGTATGTGTTCGAGGGCAACTCGCAGGCGATTGACCACATCCTGGTCAGCCCGCAGATCATCAACAACGTGCCCTACACGGAAGACGTGGTGCACGTGAACTCGGAGTTCGCGGACCAGGCCAGCGACCACGAGCCGCAGGTGGCCCGCTTCACCTTGCCGCCTGCCGGCGCCGTGACGGCCACGGCCACCGCGACCGGCGTTGCGCCGACCGCGACGAGCACGGCGACCGCCATCGCGCCCACGAGCACGGCCACGGCGGTTGCCGCCACGGCCACCACCACGTCCACATCGGTTGCCGGCACAGCGACAGGCACGGCTACCGCCGTGGCTAGCACCGCCACCACCACGGCTGTGGCCGGTACGGCGACCATGACGGCCACGACGATGCCCGGCACGGCGACCACGACGGCTGTGGCCGCGACCGCGACGGCCACGGCGACGCCGGTGAACTGCCCGCTGCCGTTCACCGATGTGGACCAGTTCAATCCGTTCTACCAGTACATCCAGTGCCTCTACTGCCGCGGCATCATCAGCGGCTACAGCGACAATACCTTCCGCTGGAGCGCCGATGTCACCCGCGGCCAGGTGACGAAGATTGTCGCCAACGCCGCGGGCCTCAACGACGCCGTGAGCGGCCAGACGTTTACCGACGTGCCGGCGGCCAACCCGTTCTATGTCTACATCGAGCGGCTGTCGGCGCACGGCTACATCAGCGGCTACGACACGGCGGCCAACTGCCCCACCGGCACCCCCTGCTTCCGCTGGGAACTGCCCGTGACGCGCGGCCAGCTTGCGAAGATCGACGCCAACGCCGCCGGCTACAACGAGACGCCCGGCCCGACCACGCAGAGCTTCCGCGACGTGCCGCCGAGCCAGCCGTTCTACGTGTTTATCGAGCGGCTGTCGCTGCACGGCGTCATTAACGGCTACAACTGCGGTGGCCCAGGCGAGCCATGCCCCGGCTTCTACTACCGGCCCAATGCCAACATCACCCGCGGGCAGACCAGCAAGGTCGTCTCGCAGAGCTTCTTCCCGAACGCCTGCGCGCCGGCACCCCGGCCCACGGCCACTGTAACCCGCTAGGACCGCACGCGCGGCTCTGCGCCGCGGTCCGGTTCCGCGCTAGGCAAACGACGCCTCCGTGGGTAGCACGGAGGCGTCGTTTTGCGCCGGGCGCCTTGCGCCCCACCGGCGGCTCGGGTATGATGCGGCTATGCCGCCACGCCTGTTCCCCGCCGCCCGCCGCCGATCCTGGCCGCTGGGCGATGCCGAAGCCCGCTATACCCTCATCATCAGCGCGGTTACAGCGGGCGTCGCCCTGGGGCTGTGGCGCAACGCCCGCCCGGAGCAAGGAGTGCCACCGCTGGCCTGGTCTCCCGACACACCCGCCCCCCGGCTCAGCGTGATCGTGCCGCTACGCAACGAGGTAGCCAATGTCGCGGGCTGCATTGGCGGGCTGCTGGCGCAAAGTTATCCCAACTTCGAGATCGTGGCCGTGGACGACCAATCGACCGACGGCACCGGCGCCGCGCTGGCCCGGCTGGCGGCGGAGGATGCCCGGCTGCGCGTGGTGTCCGGTGCGCCGCTGCCGCCCGGCTGGACCGGCAAGAATTGGGCAATCCAGCAAGGACTGGCCGCCACCGATGCGCACGCCCAATGGATTCTCACGCTCGACGCCGATATGCGCCTGGAATCCGATGCCCTGGCGGCGGCGCTGATCTACGCGGGGCAGGCGAGCGCCGATATGCTCACCCTGCTGCCACGGCTGGAACTCGGCTCGTTCTGGGAAAAGGTGCTGGTGCCCCACGCCGGAGAGCTATACAGCCTGCTGGTCGGCGTGATGAGCCAGGTCAACGACCCCGGCAGCGAGGTCGCCTCGGCCAACGGCCAGTTCATCCTGCTGCGCCGATCCATCTACGAAGCGGTAGGCGGGCAGGCAGCCGTGCGCGGCGAGGTGGCCGAGGACTGGGCGCTGGCCCACCGGGTCAAGGGGGCGGGCTACCGCCTGGTCATGGCCCAGGGATCGGCCATCCTGCGGGCGCGCGTCTACGCCGGATTGGGGGAACTGTGGGCCGGGTTCAGCAAGACGCTCTTCCCCGCCGCCGGGCGTAGCATCCCGCGCGTGGTGCTGTCCATCCTCGCCCTCACCGGCTATGGCGTGGTGCCGCCGGTGCGCCTGGCGCTGGCCGCGCTGGCGCTACGTCACGGCGGGCGCCGCGATGCCCGACGACGGGTACGCCTGGGCCTGATCCAGGTCGTGCCCATGCTGGGGTTGCGCGGCGTGCTCGCCCGCTACCTGGGCCTGCCGCCGGGCTATGCGCTCATCTACCCGCTCGCCATCCTGCTGGGCGACGGCATGCTGATCTGGTCTGCCTGGCGCTATCTCAGCGGGCGGGGGCTGGCCTGGAAGGGCCGAACTTACGACTGAGCTTCAGGCGATCCGGGATCATGGGCCAGATCCCGGTCCAATGCCGGGGGAATCAGGATCTCGTGGACCAGCAGCGTTTCTTCCGGCCCGGTCGTGCCCGCCAGGCGCGTGCCGTCCGGGCCGAAGACGAACGAGCCACCCGGAAAATCCTCGTCCACTGTAGGCCCGGTCTGCGTCGCCACGGCAATGAACAGCCGGTGCTCGCGGGCGTAGCCGGGCAGGCTCGCGGCCAGGTAGCCCTCGTACCAGGCGAAGCCTG
The DNA here is from genome assembly GCA_025927935.1 of Chloroflexia bacterium. Next base: position 2,805 of record JAICKM010000572.1, read on the forward strand.
CCTGCCAGGAGGCGGCATCGGTGCGCCGCGTGTAGAGGCCCGGCGCCGACGAGTGGAACACGACGCGCGCCCCCCGCGCGGCATAGGCGGCAAACAGCGCGGGCCGGTCGCTGTCGGCACAGATCGCCAGGGCACAGGGCACGGCGCGGTCGCGCGTGGGCAGCGTGAAAACCGGCATGGCGCTGCCCGCCGCGTACATCGGCTCGTCCTCGCCGAGATTCACCTTGCGGTACACGCCGGCAATGCGCCCATCGTGGACCAGGATCTGCGTGACGAACGGCTTCCCGCCGGGGTTGGTCTCCAGAAATCCGCCCGACGCCGCAATGCCGGAATGCGCCGCCTGGGCCACGAACTGGCGCACCTGCGGCGAGTCGAGCGGCTGCGCGGCCTGCGGGAAGCGCGCCGGATCGCAATAGCCCGACAGTCCGGCTTCGGGCAAGACGATAATATCGCAGCCCTGCGCGGCGGCCTGGGCCATGTAGCCGGCAGCCCGATCCAGGTTGCCGGGCCAGTCTCCTTTTTCGCAGCGAATCTGCGCCAGGGCGATGCGTACACGAGTCATAAGCGTGGACCATCTCCTTCCAGGAACAAGCGGTAGCCGGGGGCAAGCATCCCAGCCAGTATAGACGATTGTGGCGCTACGTCAACATTTCGCATCCCGCTAGGGCAGCGCCCGGCCCGTGACCGGGCGGGCTACGAGCACAAAGCCCGCCTGCGCGGGCTGGGCCAATGGAGGATAGGCCGCGCAGGCGGGCGTCGTAAAGGCAGCCGGCGGCTTGAGCCACCCGGCGGCGCCGCCGCGCAACGATTGTCGTAAACTTGACACCTTGTGACGTCGCTGGCTATAATTACGCCTGTATGTAGGTTGGCCTGCCGCCTGTCGATGCGCGCATCCCCTGCCCGCGCCGCGAATCCACCGCAGTATCGCTCTAGAAGGACCCTGTATGCGCCTGTCGCGCGTTTCGCGCCTGTTGTCCGGGGCGGCGCTGGCCGTCCTGCTGATCACCCTGGTGGGGCGGCCCCCGGTCGTGCCCCTGCCTGCGAAAGCCGCCGCCGAATCGGCGTCGCCGTTCGGCATGAACCTCTATATCACCGGCCTGGAGCGCGACGAGCGTGAGCGCAATGTCCTGATCGACCGCGCCCGCGAAGCCGGCGTCGCCTGGAGCCGCGAGGAGCTAAGCTGGGCCAATATCCAGCCCAGCGAGCGCGCGGACGGCTGGAAGACCTATGACGCACGCCTGCAACAACTCGCCAACGCGGGTATCTCGGTCATCGGCGTGCTGCTGACGACGCCCGACTGGGCCTCCGGGCACAGCAAGAGCGAAAACGGCTGGTACTGGTATCCGCCGCGCGACCCGCACACCTATGGCGCCTTTGTCGAAGCCGCCGTGCGCCGCTGGCATGATAAGGTGGCCGTCTGGGAGCTGTGGAACGAACCCGACAAGGACGGCACCTGGCTGCCGCACGCCGACCCCGCCGCCTACGCCGCGCTGCTGGCCGAGGGCTACGCGGCGGTCAAGCGCGCCGACCCCGCCGCCAAAGTCATGGTTGGCTCGGTCTATGTCCACGACAGCGGCAACGAGGGCCTGGCTTTCATGGAGCGGGTGGTCGCGGCCAGCGGGGGCCGGCTCAACTTCGACCTCATGGGCATCCACACCTTCATGAACGACCGCCAGCCGGAGGACACGTCGCCGGTTACGGTGGTGCAGAACCTGCCCTGGCGCCTGCAAGTCACCCGCCAGTGGCTGACCCGCCACGGGCACGGTGACATGCCGATCTGGATCACCGAGGACGGGCAAAGCGTGTGCCAGGGCTGCGGCAACCAGGGCACCGACGAGCAGCGCCAGGCCGCGCGGCTGGTGCGCCGCTATGTGCTGGCCCTGGCGAACGGCGCCGCCCACTTCGACTACTTCCAGATGAAGGACAAGTTCAACGGCGGGCCG
>JAICKM010000089.1 GCA_025927935.1 Chloroflexia bacterium
GGGCGGCGCGCCCGATGCGGGCGCCGGGCTGGAGCTGGGCGTGGTGTTCGGTGCGGATTCGGCGGCAGCCGGGGTGCTTCCGGCCAGCGCCGGGCTATCGCTCGCCAGCGCTCCCGCCACGGCGCCGGCAATCGCGCCTTCGTCCGGCGCGGGGGCGACGCTCACCACCGGCGGCGTGCCGGATGCCGGTGCCGGGTTGGCCGTCGCGGACGCCGGGGCCGGTGGGGCAGAGGGCATCGCCGTATCCCCTGCTGGTGGGGTGGCCGCGAGTACCACCGTGTCCCCGGCTGATGGCGCCGAAGCAGGCAGCGCAGTGTCCCCGGCTGATGGCGCCGACACAGGTACTGCCGCCCCCCCGGCCAGCGGCGCAGGCGCCGGGCTGGAGGCGGAAACCGAGTCGGTCGCGGGCATGGCGGCGGTTTCCGCCGCGGGCGCGGGACTCGCCGCCGGGGCCGGGGGGGCGGCCGCCGCCGGGTTGGCCGCGGGCGGGACTGCCGCCGGCCCCAGGTTCTGCTCCACGATCTGGCGCACGCCGGGCACGCGGTTGAGCAGCTTTAAGTTCTGCGCATCGACATAGTCGGCGCCGGCCAGGACGACATAGCCGCCCACGATCAAATACAGGGCGGCGAGCAGCACGCGGCCCTGTGGCAGCGCCACTCCGGCCGCCAGCCCGACCAGCTTCAGCCCGTTGCGCACCTTATCGACCAAGTCCATCTGCTTTTTATAGGATGCGTCGAGCATCGTGATGCCGGTGATGGCGGCGGTGAGGCGCGTGACATCGGCGGTGCTGTTGCCGATCAGCGTGGTCAGGGCCTGGCGCGTCGCTTCGGTGCCATACAACTTCTCGACCAGTTCGTCGAACTTCGCGCCGTTTTCCACTTCCTTGGCCCAATTCAGCACCTGCCCGGCCGCCATCTGCCCCAGAGTCGGCCCCAGCAGCGCCAGCAGTGAATTGTAGCCATTGACCGCGAAGTCGCGGAAGAGCGAGAACAGTTTGCCCACCTGGGCGCCCAGGCCGAGCGCCTTGGCGATATCACCGCCCACGACGCCCGCCGCCGAGGCCACCTCGGCGAGGCCCAGGCCGAGCAGCCCTTGCAACGCCGCCTGCCCGGTCTGCGCGGCGCGGGTCCGCACGGTGGTCAGTTCGTTGCCGGCCACGTTGGTTAGCTCGTTGCGCGCCCCGGCGGGATCGGGCGCCGCCTCCAGCCCCCGCGTGGCGGACTCGACCACACGCGGTGTGGTGCCCAGCAGCACGCTCAAGGTGTCATCCAGATCGGGTGGTGTCTCGACGGGAACCGTGGGCGCGAGATCGCGCGTGCCTTCCAAACTGCCTTGCTCGGCCTGAGCCACCTGGAGCAGCATGGCGCTCACTTGCAGATCAGTCAATGCTTTCGCCAGTAACTGGGTCGATCCCTCTATCCGCACGTTGGGATCCGGATGGGCCAGCTTGGCCGCCGCAACCGTCGTCAGGTCGCGGGATGTCGCGGCCAGGGCTGCGGCTCGGTCCGCCAGATCCGTGGGTGGGGCGGGCGCCAGTTCGCCGCGCGTGGCCGGCGCACCGGGCGCCGCCGCGAATAGATCGCGCACGCCCTGCGCGTAGCTCTCGGCTGCCGACTGATACGAGCTATTCGAGTCCACGGTCAAACCCTCCTGCACGCTAATGGCTTGCCAACGCCGATGAGTACGGTTCTTGATCCGGGTCGATACCTATGGTTGTGCCGTCTGGATTGGGGGATGGGGTCGCATGGAAGTCGTGGCGGGACCTGCTGCGATATTACTGCACGGGATAGCGCCCGGGTTACGGGTACTCACCCCGCCACGCGCAGGAAAGCCGCGTCCCACCGATCCGCGCCTGGAGCGTCCCGTTGTTGCCGGGCGCCGCCGTGGCATGATTATAGCAGCAGCCTGCGATGCCCGCAACCGCGGTCCCGCGCTACCCGGCGGCGATAGGCCGGGCGGTAATACCGCATGATTGTTCTTCGGCGCCCGACTCGCCTCCTGAATCGATCAACGATTACGCGAAGGTGGAACAGATGACAAATCCGGTGCTGCTGTTTGTCGAAGATAACCCTGATATCCTGCGTATCCTGGCGCAAGACCTGCGCGCCCGGTATGGCACGCGCTTCGAGGTGCGCGGCGCGGAGTCGGGCGCGCAGGCCCGCGCCATGCTCGACGACTGCCGGACGCGGGACGACGCGGTAACGCTGCTGCTGGTCGAGCGGCGCATGACGGCTCCCTCCGGCGCCGAGTTCCTCGCGCAGACCAGCCAACTCTTCCCCCATGCCATGCGCCTGCTGTTCACCGCCACGCAGCCCGAACCAGGGTTGGTCCAGGTTAGCGATCTGGCCCGGGTGAACTACGGTCTAGTTCACCCGGCAGGATCGTTCGAGGAGGTCTTGTACCCGGTGATCGACCAGTTGATCACCGATTGGCAAGGACCAGACCGCATACCCATTCTGGGCATCCGCGTCGTGGGCCATCGCTGGGCGCCCGCCTCACACGATGTCCGCGACTTCCTATCCCGGAATGAGATCGCGTATGAGTGGCTGGACCTCGATAGCGACCCGCGGGCGGCGCAGGTGCTCGCTACTGTCGCGGGCGGGCAGCCCCGTCTGCCGCTTGTGCAGTTCCCCGACGGCTCCTACCTGGAGGCGCCATCGGCCATCGACCTGGCGGCGAAAATCGGGCTGCAAACGCGGGCCAGCCAGCCGTCTTACGATCTGATTATCGTCGGTGGTGGCCCCGCCGGCCTCGCCGCCGGAGTCTACGGCGCGTCTGAAGGGCTGCGGACTTTGCTAATCGACGCCGTGGCGCCAGGAGGGCAGGCGAGCATGAGTTCGCATATCGATAATTACCTGGGCTTCCCCGAAGGTATTCGCGGGGCCGATCTGGCGCAACGGGCGGTCGCGCAGGCCGAGCGCTTCGGCGCCGAGATCGTCACGCCGCAGACGGTGACGCGCATCAGCATCCACGGCACGCAGCGGATCGTCGCGCTGGCCGACGGCACCGAGCGCCGCTGCCGGGCGCTTTTGCTCGCCCTCGGAGTGGACTGGCGCAAGCTCGACGTGCCCGGCATTGCCCACCTTACGGGGGCGGGGGTTTATTACGCCGGAACGCTGGCCGAAGTACGCTCCTGCATGAGCGAGGACATCTACATCGTCGGCGGCGCCAACTCGGCGGGCCAGGCCGCCGTGCATTTCGCGCACTACGCCCGCACGGTCACGCTCCTGGTGCGCGGGGCGGCGCTCAGCGCGACCATGTCGCAGTACCTGGAAGACCAGATTGCCACCACACCCAACATCCACGTCCGCCTGAACACCCAGGTCACGGCCGTCCACGGTACGACCCGGCTGGAGACGATTACCCTGGCCGATGCCCGCACCGGAACCGTGGAAACCCTGCCCGCGCCGGCGCTCTTTATCTTCATTGGCGCTGCCCCGCACACCGACTGGCTGGATGGGGTGGTCCAATGCGACGCGCAAGGCTACATCCTCACCGGGCGCGATCTGCTCCAGAACGGCATGCGCCCGCCCGGCTGGCCGTTACCCCGCGATCCTTATCTGCTGGAAACCAGCGTCCCCGGCATCTTCGCCGCGGGCGATGTCCGCCATGGCGCTGTCAAGCGCGTCGCTGCTGCCGTCGGCGCCGGCTCGATGGCCGTCCAATTCATCCACCAGTATCTGGGCACGCTGTGAGGCGGCAGAACTCGCCTGTGTCTGGCGCTTAACGGCCTGGATTCCGCAATTATGCAACGCCTGGTTGAGCGCTCCCACAAGCCGAGTCACGTTGTGCCCTCTGGGTAGCCAACCGGCGCGCGTGAGGTGCGGTTTCCTGTTGTGTTGCCGGCGCGTTACGTGCGAGATATATGGGAGCGGTTCCAAAAACCCACAACAACACAGTGTTGCGATGTGCTATAATGGCACCGCGAACCCGGCTCTTGGCGCCCTTAGCTGGGATCACAAGCGGTAGAGGCCATATTACACCGTTAGCGGGCAACCCGCCCCCGTGATTGGTCATGGGAGCGGTTCCACAACAGCGAAATCTGTGCTATAATGGGCCGGACAGCCGGCGCCACGACACGGTGTTCCAGAGCGGCGACGCCGGCTATGGGGAAATGCGTGCACCCGCCGTCGATCACTACCCACGCTTTGGGGGCGGTGATCAACAAGGTACGCAATTTGCTACCCCCCGATCTATACACTTATACCGCATTTCTCCTCAGCCACATGGGCGGGGCGCTGAGGAATCCCTGGAGCGCAGGCCACAGGGATCGACTCCATTGCGGAATATAGTGTGATATACTGGGGTCTAGAGGAGGAAAGGAGGAAAGGAATATGGATTAGCCGCATGGCCGGACGGTATCTGTAGCTTGTTTCCGCACAGTATGGAGGCTTAAAGATGAACTCGAACCGCGTGAGTTTTCGTTCCAAGCTACAACTGCTCGTGCCGTTGTTTGTCGTCTGCTCGCTGATACTCAGCGCGTGCGGCGGCGAGGCACCTGCGACCACAGCCCCGGCGGGCGCGACGACTGCCCCCGCTGAAGCTACCGCCACTACTGCCCCCGCCGCCGGCGGCAGCACTGAAGCTACCGCTACGACCGCCACCAGCGGTTCGTCGGGCCAAACGGCCGGCGCGGCGGCGACCACCGGCGTCATGACCATCTCCGTTGCCCAGCAGGCGACCTGGATCCGCAACTTCAACCCCTTCTCCGGCGACTTCCGTTTCCCGACCATCAACGGCATCTACGAGCCGATGATGATCTACAACACCGTCAAGGGCGAGATCGTGCCCTGGCTGGCGACCAAGTACGAGTGGAGCAGCGACAACAAGAGCCTGACCTTCACGCTGCGTAACGACGTGAAGTGGTCGGACGGCCAGCCCTTCACCGCCGCCGATGTCGCCTACACCTTCAACCTGTTCAAGAATACCAACGGTCTTCAGGGTCCCGGCGGCCAGGCCATGAACGGCACCTCCGCCTACGTCGATACCGTCGAGGCGCCCGACCCCACGACCGTCAAGTTCACCTTCAAGCAAGTCTTCACCCCCGGCCTGTATGACATTATCGCCCAGAACATCGTTCCGGAGCATATCTGGAAGGACGTGAAAGACCCGGTCAAGTTCACCAACGAAAATCCCGTCGGCACCGGCCCGTTCACGCAGGTGACGGTCTTCCAGCCGCAGATTTTCCAGGTCGACAAGAACCCCAACTACTGGCAGCCGGGCAAGCCCTACGTCAACGGCTTCCGCCAGCCCGCCTATCCGGGTAACGACCAGGCCAACCTGGCGACCGTCAACGGCGAGAATGACTACGCCGCCAACTTCATCCCGGACATCGAGAAGGTCTACGTCTCCAAGGACCCGAAGAACTACGGCTACTGGTTCCCGCCGTTCGGCGCGACGGTTATGCTCTACCTCAACACCACCAAGAAGCCGTTTGACGACGCCAACGTGCGCAAGGCCATCAGCATGGCAATCGAACGCGATAAGATCGCCACCATTGCCGAGTACGGCTACACCAAGCCCGCCGACGTGACCGGCCTGAGCGATGCTTACCCGAACTTCAAGGTCGCCGATCCCTCCAAGCTGGGCGATTGGACCACGCACAACGTCGACAAGGCGAACCAGATGCTGGACGCCGCCGGCCTCAAGAAAGGCTCCAACGGCACGCGGTCCGGTGCGGACGGCAAGCCGCTGACCTATGAAATCAACGTAGTTGACGGTTGGTCCGACTGGGTGTCGTCGGTTCAGATCATCGCCCAGGATCTCAAGGCCATCGGCATCACCGCGTCGGTGAAGGCCTATGACTACAGCACCTGGTACGATCGCGTGTCGAAGGGCGACTTCGATATGTCGATCGGCTGGAGTTCCGGCGGCGCGACGCCATACAACTACTACCGCGACCAGATGTCGCAGCGCTCGTTCAACGCCATCGGCACGGCTTCGGGCGCGAACTGGCAACGCTACGTCAGCAAGAAGGCCGACGACCTGCTGAACCAGCTCGCCGCCACGTCCGACCCGGCGCAGCAGAAGACGATCTCGGAACAGCTGCAGCAGACCTTCGCCGACGAGGCGCCCGCGGTTCCGCTGTTCCCCGGTCCGGACTGGTACGAGTACAACACCACGCGCTTCACGGGCTTCCCGACGAAGGACAACCCCTACGCTGTAGGCTCGTTCTTCAACCAGGGTACGCCGGAGCAGTTGATCGTCATGACGACGATTAAGCCGAAGTAAGTTCATACCAAGGGGCGATCTCCGCAACCGGAGATCGCCCCTGCCCCGTAACACATGCCGGGCTGCATCGCTGTAAGATGCACCGGCATCGGCACTGGCGACGCTAGGCGCGTAAAGGAGGGCAACGATGCGATTCATCCTTCGGCGTTTGGGCTTCTATCTGCTGGCTGCGTGGGCCTCGCTGACCATCAACTTCTTCCTGCCGCGCCTGATCCCTGGCGATCCCGCCTCGACCATCTTCGCCGCGTCCCGCGGCCAGATGCGACCCGAGCAGTTGGCGCAAATCAAGCAGGCCCTGGGCCTCAGCGACGATCCGATGATCATTCAATATTTCACCTATCTCAGCCACGTCTTGCGCTTCGACTTCGGTATCTCGTTTTCCTCGTTTCCCGCCCCGGTCACCAGCGTGATCGGAACCGGCTTTGTCTGGACCATGTTGCTGGGGATCACCGCACTGGTCGTCAGCTTCATCATCGGCAACATTATCGGCATCATGGGCTCCTGGAAGCGGGGCGGCCTCGTGGACAGCATCCTGCCGCCGCTGCTGATCTTCATCGGCGCGTTTCCCCCGTTTTTCCTCGCGCTCATGGGCCTCTATTTCCTGGGCCTGGAGATGGGCTGGTTCCCCATGCGTCACGCCTATGACGATGCGCTTCTTCCTTCGTTCAGTCTCACCTTCCTCTGGAGCGTCATCACACACCTGCTGCTGCCGGCGCTGACCATTATCCTGGTCTCGTTGGGCGGGTGGGCGCTTGGCATGCGCAATACAATGATCGGCGTGCTGGCCGAGGACTATGTGACGATGGCCGAGGCCAAGGGCCTATCGCAGCGCCAGATCATGTTCAACTACGCCGCGCGGAACGCCCTGCTGCCCAGCGTCACCTCCTTTGGCATGGCGCTCGGTTTTGTGCTCAGCGGGCAAATCCTGGTCGAAACCATCTTCGGCTACCCAGGACTGGGCTACTTGTTAATCAAAGCGGTGTCCAACCTGGACTATCCGCTGATGGAGGGCCTGTTCCTGATGATCACCTTTGCCGTGCTCGCGGCCAACTTTATCGTCGATGTGTTGTATACGCGACTCGATCCACGTGTGCGCGTGAGCTAGACGGAGCCGCGGACTGGCGCCGGGCCGCCTCCGGCGCGGGTCCCTCACGGAGGTGGGAGAATGCAAACTGAGAATAAAGTCCAGCATGACGACGACCCGGTCAAGCTAAACCAGAAGGATCTGGCTGACGACTTGTTGACCGAAGATCTGCGCCGGGGGAGCAACCGCCTGGAGGATGTCGAGTCCAGTCCCGCGGGCCAGATGACGGTGCTACCCACGGTGGCGCCCTCCAAGCCGCAACGGTTTACGTTCGTGCGCGAATTGCTGCGCAACCCGAAGGCCCGGCTGGGGGTCGCCATCGTCGTCTTCTTCATCCTCATCGCCGTCTTTGCCCCGATCATTGCGCCCGGCGATCCGACCGAGTTCGTGGACCGGCCGCACCTGGCGCCCTCCGCCGCCCACATCTTCGGCACCGAGGGCCAGGGGAAAGACGTATTCGCGCAGACCGTCTGGGGTGCGCGCATTTCGTTGACGGTCGGCTTCGCCACCGGTATCCTGACGACGATCATCGGGATCATCATCGGCATGTCGGCCGGCTACTTCCGTGGCAAAGTGGACGACGCGTTGTCGCTGCTCATGAACCTGTTCCTGGTCATCCCCGGCCTGCCGCTGCTGGTGGTCATCGCCGCCTATCTGCGGCCGGGAACCGGCACCATCATCCTGGCGCTGTCCTTTACCGGCTGGGCCTGGGGGTCGCGCGTGTTGCGCTCGCAAACGCTGTCGTTGCGCGAGAAAGATTTCGTCTCGGCCTCCATCGTCAGCGGCGACAGCAATGGGCGCATCATCTTCCGCGAGATTCTGCCCAACATGGCCTCGATTATCCTGGGCGGCATGATCGGATCGGTGACTTATGCCATCGGCGCCGAAGCGGCCCTCAGTCTGATCGGCCTGACCAACGTGGGCAACGTCAGTTGGGGTACGAACCTGTACTGGGCACAAAATAACGCGGGCTTGCTCACCGGCGCCTGGTGGACCTTTATTCCATCGGGTATGTGCATTGCCCTGGTTGCGTTCGGCCTGTCGATGATCAACTACGGGATGGATGAAATCACCAACCCGCGCCTGCGCGCTGAAAGGGATGTGAACGATGTCCTCAAGCACAGCACGATCAAAATCGCCCGGAACAACATCGGCGCAACCCCAGTCGTCCGCCGAAGCTCGTAGTGGCTTTGCGAAGGCGCCGCTGCTCGATATTCGCGACTTGCATGTCGAGTATGTGACGCCGCGCGGCCCGGCGCGCGCCGTGGATGGCGTGTCGTTTACCCTGGCGCCCGGCGAGGTGTTCGGACTGGCGGGCGAATCCGGCAGCGGCAAGTCCACCATCGCGCATGCGATTCTGCGTGTCCTGCATCCGCCGGCCGTCATTACCGGCGGCCAGGTGCTGTTTAACGGCAAAGATGTGCTCGATATGGATGGGGAGCAACTGGAAGACTTTCGCTGGCGTGATGTCTCCATGGTCTTTCAGAGCGCGATGAATTCCCTCAACCCGGTGATGAAGATCGGCGATCAGATCACCGACGTGCTGATGAAGCACAAGATGTCCGCGGGTGATGCGCGTGCCCGTGCGGCCGAATTGCTTAACGTCGTCGGCATCGAAAAAAGCCGGCTCGACTCGTATCCGCACCAGCTCTCCGGCGGTATGCGCCAGCGCGCGGTGATCGCCATTGCGCTGGCGTTGCGGCCGCCGTTGATGATCATGGACGAGCCGACCACCGCGCTCGACGTGGTGGTGCAGAAGGATATCATGCAACAGATCGAGCAACTCAAGCAACAACTGGGTTTCTCGATCCTGTTCATCACGCATGATCTGTCGCTCATGGTCGAGTTTTCGGACCGCATCGCCATCATGTACGCGGGCCAGATCGTGGAACTGGCGCCGTCCAGCGAGCTTTTCAACAACCCGCTGCACCCCTATACCCAGGGCTTGATGAACTCCTTCCCGTCGCTGACCGGCCCGAAGCGGAAATTGACGGGTATCCCAGGCTCCCCGCCGAACCTGGTGAACCCGCCATCCGGCTGCCGCTTCCACCCACGCTGTAGGGCGTGCAACCCGATCGAGACCCGGGTGGAGCCGAAGCTGCAAGAGGTGAAGCCGGGGCATTGGTTGGCCTATCATGTGGGGATGCCGTTCGAGCCGGAGAATGTGTAGCGGCGCGCACCCGTGGACCGGGTACACCGCCCTCTCCGTTGAACGGCGTCCTTCCTTTTGCTGGAGGAGATCATGGCTGAGTCTCTAATGCAGGCGCAACAGGCGCCAGGGCAGGATGGCGATGTGGTGCTGGAGGTCCGCCATCTGACCAAGCGTTTCCCCATCGGCAACGCGTTGAAGCCGAAACAGGTCCACGCGTTGAACGATGTGTCGTTCCCTATCAAGCGCGGCAGGGTAGTCTCGCTCGTCGGCGAGTCGGGTAGCGGCAAATCGACCACCGCCCGGCTCATTGCCCGGCTAATGCCCCCCACCAGAGGCGAGATCCTCTTCAAGGGCAAGGACGTATTGAAGACCGAGTCCGGCAGTGCATCCCTGGCCTACCGTAGCGACGTACAAATGATCTTTCAAGATCCGTTCGGGTCGCTCAATCCAGTCAAGACGATTGGCTACCATATCGAGCGTCCGCTGCTGATCCATAAGGTCGCCTCCGGACAGGAGGTCGCCGCGCGCGTGCATGATCTGCTGAACACGGTGGGCCTCACCCCGCCGGCGGAGGTTGCTGCCCGCTACCCGTATCAGCTTTCCGGGGGGCAGCGGCAGCGGGTCGCCATCGCCCGTGCGCTCGCCGTGAACCCCGAAATTATCCTGGCCGACGAGCCGATCTCGATGCTGGACGTGTCCATCCGCATGGGCGTGCTGAATCTCATGGAGCGGCTGAAAGAGGAGATGGGCCTCGGCTTCCTGTACATTACCCATGACCTCTCCAGTGCGCGTTATATCGGCGACGACACCATGGTTATGTATGCGGGGCACATCGTGGAGGGGGCCGAGAGCGACGAGTTGATGCATAACCCGGCCCATCCGTACACCCGCCTGCTGCTGGCGGCTGTGCCCAACCCGCATGCGGGCCTGCAAGCGCGCAAAGTGGAGACTCGCGGCGAAATCCCCTCGCTGGTGGACCCGCCGCCGGGCTGTCCGTTTGCGCCGCGCTGCCCGCATGTCATGGATGTCTGCCGCCAGTTGATGCCGGACAAAGAATGGCCCGCCCCCAATCACTGGGTGCGCTGCCATCTGTACGGGCCGGGACCCGACCCGGCCCCTTATCCCGGCGAACGGATCATTAAAGCGTGAGGAACAAGCTACCTGTATGACCAATATGTCCAAGTTAGAATTTCCCGCGGGTTTCCTGTGGGGTACGGCCACCGCGTCCTATCAGATCGAAGGCGCGGTGCACGAAGATGGGCGCGGCGAGTCGATCTGGGATCGGTTCTCCCACACGCCCGGTAAGATTCTGGACGGCAGCACCGGCGACGTGGCCTGTGACCACTATCACCGCTGGCGCGAGGATATCGGTCTGATGAAGGAGTTGGGCCTAAAGGCTTACCGCTTCTCCCTCGCCTGGCCGCGCCTCTTGCCCAATGGCCGCGGGCCGGTCAACCAGGCCGGCCTCGACTTCTACAGCCGCCTGGTCGATGGGCTGCTGGCCGCCGGCATCACGCCGTTCGCCACGCTCTACCACTGGGACCTGCCGCAGACGTTGCAGGACGCGGGCGGCTGGCCCGATCGGGCTACCGCTGAGGCGTTCGTGGAGTACGCCGACGTTGCCAGCCGGGCGCTGGGCGACCGCGTCAAGCACTGGATCACCCATAACGAACCCTGGTGCGTCAGTATCCTGAGCCACCAGATCGGCGAACACGCGCCCGGCTGGCACGATTGGCCCGCCGCCCTGGCCGCCGCCCATCATGTGCTGCTGTCGCATGGCTGGGCTGTGCCCGTGCTGCGGCAAAACAGCCCCGGCGCGGAGGTGGGCATCACCCTGAATTTCACGCCCGCCACACCCGCATCGGATCGCCCCGAAGATGTCGCCGCCACACGCTGGTTCGACGGCTTCTTCAACCGCTGGTTTGCCGACCCACTGTACCGCGGCGCCTACCCGGAGGATATGGTTGCCGCCTACACCGCGGCAGGCCATTTGTCCGGCGGCGGGTCGGCGTTTGTCCACCCCGACGATATGGCGGCGATTGCCACGCCGCTCGATTTCCTGGGCGTCAACTACTACACCCGCGCCGTGATCGGCAGCGCGGGCGAGGAGGCTGCCGCGCCCACTCCGGTGCAAACCGAGGCCGCGAACGCCGAGCACACCGAGATGGGCTGGGAAGTCTACCCCGCCGGACTCCACGATCTGCTGGTTCGCCTGGAGACCGACTACCACCCCGGCAAGCTCTACGTGACCGAGAACGGTGCCAGTTACTCCGACGGCCCCAGCGCGGAGGGGCGTGTGCCCGACGAGCGGCGCCGCCTCTATCTGCGTGACCACTTCGCCGCCTGTAAGCAGGCCATCGACGATGGCGTGCCCCTCGCCGGGTTCTTCGTCTGGTCGCTCATGGACAACTTCGAGTGGGCCAAGGGCTATACCCAGCGCTTCGGCATCGTGTGGGTGGACTATGCGACCCAGCAGCGCACACCGAAAGACAGCGCGCTGTGGTACGCGCAGGTGATCGCCGCGAACGGCCTGGACCCGCAAAGCTAGCCGGCGCGACTTTCGACAAATAAACGGCGGTTAGCAGCCGGAGTGCGGGCGGTTCGTTCGCACTCCGGCCCATCCATAGCGACGTATTACCGGCTGTGTCGGGCTGGATGCCGCCCACCCAAGTTCAGGAGGACCCCTTATGCCCCGCGCTTCCTTGCTGACCGTCGATGATCGCCCGGTGCGCGATCTCAATAAGAACGGTCGCCTGGACCCCTACGAGGACCCGCGCCGGCCCATCGAAGAGCGCGTGGACGATCTGCTCGCCCAGATGACGCTGGAGGAGAAGGCCGGGATGCTCTTCCACAACATGATCCCGATGGGCGCGAACGGCAGCCTGGTGGAAGGCGCGGGGATGTTCGGCCCGTTCTCCACCTCGGACATGGTCACCACCCGGCGCATGAACCACTTCAACGTTCTACAGGGCGCCGGTCCTCGGCAGATGGCCGAATGGTACAACCGGCTGCAAGAGCTGGCCGAGGGCACCCGGCTCGGCATCCCGATCACTGTCTCGTCCGACCCGCGCCACGCCTTCAGCGACAACCCGGCGACCAGCTTCTTGTCCGGCGCCTTCTCGCAATGGCCCGAACCGCTGGGCCTGGCCGCCACCGGGGATGCGGCGCTGGTGGAGGAGTTCGGCGACATCGCGCGGCAGGAGTACACCGCTGTCGGTATCCGCGTCGCCCTGCACCCGATGGCCGATCTCGCCACGGAGCCACGCTGGGCGCGCAGCAACGGCACCTTCGGCGAGGATGCGGATCTTTCGGCGCGCATGACCGCCGCCTACATCCGCGGCTTCCAGGGCGCGACTCTTGGCTCGCTGAGTGTCGCCTGCATGACCAAGCACTTTCCCGGCGGCGGCCCGCAGAAAGACGGCGAGGACCCGCATTTCCCCTATGGCCGCGAGCAGGTCTATCCGGGCGATAACTTCCACTATCACCTGATCCCCTTCGAGTCCGCCTTCGCGGCGGGCACCGCTCAGATCATGCCCTACTACGGCATGCCGGTCGGCACGCCGCTCGAAGCGGTCGGCTTCGGCTTCAACAAGGACGTGATCACCGGCCTGCTGCGCGATAAGTACGGCTTCGACGGCGTGGTCTGCACCGACTGGGGCCTGCTGACTGACTCCGAGATCGGCGGGCAGCCGTTCCCGGCGCGCGCCTGGGGCGTTGAGCATCTTAGCCGCCCAGAGCGGGCCAGGAAGATCCTCGACGCCGGCTGCGATCAGTTCGGCGGCGAAGCCTGTCCGGAGGTTGTGGTCGAACTGGTGCGTGGCGGGCAGATCGCCGAAAGCCGCCTCGACGAGTCGGTGCGCCGGCTGCTGCGCGACAAATTCCGTCTCGGCCTGTTCGACAATCCCTATGTAGACCCCGACGCGGCGGAGCGGGTGGTCGGCAGCGCGGATTTCCGCGCGGCGGGGGAGCAGGCCCAGCGCAAGTCGATTGTGCTGCTGAAAAACGGCAACGGCTCTGCGGGGCCAACCTTGCCGTTATCGGGCCGGCCCCGCATCTACGTCGAAAACATCGACCCGGCTGTCGCCGCAACCTACGGCGAGGTCGTGCAAACGCCCGGCGACGCCGATCTGGCGATTCTGCGATTGAAGGCGCCTTTTGAGCAGCGCGAGGGCAATTTCCTGGAGCGCCTGTTCCACGCGGGCGATCTCGATTTCAAGGAACCGGAAAAGAGCCGGATTCTCGGCATCGTGGCGCAAGTACCCACCATTGTCGATATCTACCTCGACCGCGCCGCGGTGATCCCGGAACTCGCCGCCGGAGCCGCCGCGCTGCTGGCCAACTTCGGCGCGAGCGATGCCGCCGTGCTCGACATTATCTTCGGGCGTAGCGCGCCGTCGGGCCGGTTGCCGTTTGAGCTGCCATCCTCGATGGACGCCGTGCGCCGGCAAAAGCCGGATGTGCCTTACGACTCCGCGAACCCGCTGTTCCTCTTTGGGCACGGCCTGACCTACTGAGGGAGAAGGAGCACGCCACGATGCAATGGGCCGAATTGACCGGCGATCAGTTTGCCGCCGCCGTCGCGCAGAGCAGCGGGGTGTGCCTGGTGCCCTTGTCGGTGCTGGAGCGCCACGGCCACCACCTACCGCTGGCGACCGATATGTATATCGCCCGCGAGTTGTGCCGCCGGGCGGCGGCCCGCGAACCGGCGGTCCAGTTCCCGGACTATATTTTCACCCAGATCCCTGAGGCGCGCCACCTGGCCGGCACGATCAGCATCGACGGCGACCTGATGCTGCGCCTGCTCGACAA
>JAICKM010000651.1 GCA_025927935.1 Chloroflexia bacterium
CCCCCGGTCAGCTTGAAATAGATCACCTGCAACATGGACGACGCCGAGATGGCGACGAACATGATGCCGACCACCGGCAGCACCAACCACTGTCCGGTCATGAACGCGCAGACGGCCAGCAGCGCTCCCAGCGCCAGCGACCCCGTGTCGCCCATGAACACCTGCGCCGGGTGGGCGTTGTACCACAGGAACGCCAGCAGCGCCCCCACGGTGGCAAAGCACAGGTAGACCACCGGTTCCTGCCGCTGCAAGTAGGCGATGATGCCGTAGGCCACGAACGACATGGCCGCCATGCCCCCCGCCTGCGTGTCCAGCCCATCACTAATGTTCACCGCGTTCGCCATGCCCACGATCCCGATGATTGCAATCGGGATATACCACATGCCGATGTCGATGCGGCGCAACCCCGAAAACGGAATGTAAATACTGGTCAGCCCCAGCGGATAATGCAGCACCCAGGCCGCCACCGCCGCGATCAGGATCAGCCAGAGCATCTTGAAGCGGGCCGTCATCCCTTCGCGCTTCTTGCCGCCGACGATGCTCAACCGGTCGTCCACCGCGCCCAGCAACCCGCACGCGACGATGATGCCTAGCGGCAGCAGCAGCGACTTGAAGTGCGGCAGGTCCATAAACAACCCGATACAGATGACGACGGTGGTCAAGAAAATAATCCCGCCCATCGTCGGCGTGCCCATCTTCACCAGGTGCGATTGCGGCCCCTCGATGCGGATCTGCTTGCCGATGCGCCGCGCCCGCAGTTGATTGATGATCGGTCGCCCCAGCACCAGCCCGATTAAGAACGCCAGCCCCCCCAGCGCCAGCGCCCGGATCATCACGAAGCCCGCAAGCGGCGTGATCTGCGCGACCGGCATATCGAGCAGCGGCGTCCCGGTGGGGGCACCGATGCTCAGCAGAAAGTCGAACAGGTGTTGCATCATGCCGGCGCTCGCAACCCCTCGACGATCTCTTCCATGTGCATGCCATGTGATCCCTTGACCAGCATGTAGGTGCCCGGCGCCAGCACGCGGCGCAGATAATCGATGGCCTGCGCGTTGCCCGGCGCGAAGAAGATCCGCTCCGGCGCCATGCCGCAGCGCAGCGCCTCCTCGCCGATGGTGCGCCCCAGTTGCCCGACCACGACCAACCGGTCGACCACCTCGATGGCCCGGCGGGCCACCTTGATGTGCCCTTCTTCCTCGTAGTCGCCCAACTCCAGCATGTCGCCCAGCACGGCCAGCCGCGGATGGGGCATCTCCATCAGCAGGTTCAGCGCGGCTAGAGTCGAGGCCGGGTTGGCGTTATAGCTATCGTCGATGATCGTCGTGCCGTTGATACCCGCGGCCACCAGCAGCCGCAACTGCTGCGCCTCGCCGGTTTGCAGGCCGACGACGATGTCCTTCCAGTTCATGCCGACCGCTTCGCAGGCCGCCGCGGCGCGCAGCGCGGTATGCACGCTGTGTACGCCCAGCAGCGGCAGGCGCAGGCGCATCGATTCCGCGGCGCGGTGCAGCGTGAACTGCACGCCGCCCAGGCCCTGGCTCTCGATCTCGTTGGCCCACAGATCCGCCGCCGGGTCCAGGCCATAGGTAATAACCCGCGCCGGGGTGGTGGCGGCCATGGCCCGCACCCGCTCGTCGTCATAGTTCAGCACGGCCACGCCTTCGGGCGCGGGCGGCAGCGCACGCACCAGTTCGCCTTTGTGGTAGGCCAGGTTGTCCAGCGTGCCCATGCTCGCCAGGTGCGAGTGGCTCACGTTGGTGATCACGCCCACTTGCGGCTGGGCAATCGCCGCCAGATCGCTCAACTCGCCCATGCGACTGCCGCCGCCCATCTCGAAGACGGCGACCTCGTGCTCCGGCTGCAAGCGCAGCACGCTCAGCGGCAGCCCGGTCTCGCTGTTATAGTTGCCCTCGCTGCGGAAGACTTGCATGCACGTCGCCAGCACCGCGCCGGTGTACTCCTTGGTGCTCGTCTTGCCGATGCTGCCCGTAATGCCGATCACCTTGAGCGCCGGGAACCGGCTGCGCCACCAGGTGGCGAGCGCCTGCAACCCGCGCAGCGTATCGGGCACGCGGATGATCGCCACGCTCGCGCCCAGCGGGCCGGGCGGTTGCCAGTCGGCGCGCACCAGCGCGGCCTGCGCGCCGTGGCCCACCGCATCGACGACAAACTCATGCCCATCGTAGACCTGGCCGGGCAGGGCCACAAACAGCGTACCCGGCCCCGCGGTCCGCGAATCGATGACCACTTCCCGCAAAAGGAGGTCCGCCGGCCCCGGATATTGCGGGTCCAGCGTGCCTCCCGTGCCTGTTAAAATGTCGTTCAGTGTATACATAAATCCTTATCGACGGTATAACCGCCCTACTGCTTCTCGTCGGGTGGGATCTTCCAATACTGGAACAGTTGCGCCGCCAGCCGGCCAAAGGCCGGGGAAGCGGTTTCACCACCCCATTGGCTCGACGTGGGCCGATCCAGCCGGATCAGCACCACAAACTTCGGGTCGTGGGCCGGCGCAAACCCGATCACCGAGGCAATCGTCCCGTTCGGGTCGTAGGCGCCGTTGGGACCGGGGATCTGCGCCGTGCCCGTCTTGGCTGCCGTGGAATAGCCCGGCACCTTCGCCAGTTGGCCCGCGGGCGTCGTATCCACCGCCCAGGACAGCATATCGGTGATCGTCCGCGCCGTCTCCGGGCTGATCACCCGGCGCACGACTGTTGGTTTGTTCTCTTGCAGCACCTGGCCGTTGCGCGAGACCCGCGACACCACGTAGGGCTTCATCAGGTTCCCGCCGTTGGCAACCGCCGAGATCGCGGTGATGAGTTGCACCGGCGTGACGGCCAGGCCCTGCCCGAAGGCGTTGGTATACAGGTTCACCGGCGAATAGCCGTCGTCGCCGGGGTAGGCCAGCAAGCCGGCCACCTCGCCCGCGAGGTCCACCCCGGTCTCCTGGCCCATGCCGAAATTCTTGATGTACTCGTAAAACTTCTTCTCACCCAGTTGATCCGCGACAAAGTCCGCGGCGTTGTTGTCCGAGCGCGCCAGCCCTTCGCGCATCGTCTCCACCCCGTAGCCGGCCTTGATGCTGTTGTAGATCGGCACCCCGTAGGCCATAAAGACCCCGGTCGAGTTGTACGTCGTGTCGGGCGTGATGGCCCCGGTGTCGAGGGCCGAGGCATAGGTCAAGATCTTGAAGGTCGATCCCGGTTCGAACACGTCGTCCACCGCCGGGTTCTTAAAGATACCGTACTGGTCTTGGGCGATATCGGTATAATGATTCGGGTCGAAGCGCGGGGAGGTCGCCAGGGCGACGATGGCGCCGGTGTGCGGGTCCATAATCAGAATCTGGCCGCTGCCGGCACCCGTTTGCTTGAGCGTGGTGTCCAGTTCCCGTTCGGCCATGTACTGCACCGCGCTGTCGATGGTCAGGTCCAGGTCGGCGCCGTCGATGGCCTGCTTCTGGCTGGCGTCGCCCAGCGGCAGCGGATAGCCCTGCGAGTCGCGCTCCGCCGTGAGCGAGCCGGGGACTCCCGCCAGCTTGTCGTCGTAGAACTGCTCTACGCCGTACTGGCCGTGGTTGTCGTAGTCGGCGAAGCCCAGGATATGGGCGGCAAAGTTGCCGTTGGGATAGTCGCGGCGCGGCTGGTCTTCGAGCCACACGGCGCTGCGCACCACCGGCCAGGTGTTGCGCAACTGCAACACGCGGGCGGCCGCCTCGCTGTCCAGTCGCCGGTACAGCAGTTGGGTCGTTGCGGTCTGGCCCTTGATCTGCTGATAGAGGTCTTCGGGCGCCTGGGAGAGGATGGGGCCGAGCAGGTCGGCGATGGTGTGCAGATCGGCGTCGGTGCGGTTGCTCGTGCTCAGGTAGAGGTCGGAGGCCACGGCGTTGCCGGCCAGCAAGAAGCCGCGGGAATCGCGGATCACGCCCCGGTTGGGCAGGATGGTGTCGGTCCAGGTGATGCGCGCCGCCGCGCTCTTGGCAAAGACGGGCTGCTGGAGCACCTGCAGCTTGAACAGATGCACCGCAATATAGCCCGCGCCCAGCACGAAGAAGACCAGTACGGCCCAGATGCGCCATCCGCGGATCAGAGTTTGCGATTGCGG
>JAICKM010001056.1 GCA_025927935.1 Chloroflexia bacterium
GCTTGCCGCGGCCCAATTGTGGTATAATAAGCCTGGACCCGTTTTAGAACAAAAGTACGGAAATGCGAGGACCGCCGTGGCCGAAACCCCCATGGACCGCCAGTACAAGCGGTTGCGAGACCAACTGAAAAAGGACCACCCCGACTCCATTCTTTTCTTCCGCCTGGGTGACTTTTACGAGACCTTTGACGACGATGCGGCCATCGTGGCCCGCGTCTGCGACGTGGTGCTGACCAAGCGCAACTTCTCGAAGGGCGGGCAGCGGCCCATGGCCGGGGTGCCGTACCACAGCGCCGAGGGCTACATCGCCAAGCTCACCGCCGCCGGGTACAAGGTGGCCGTGGCCGAGCAGTTGGAGCAGCCGCGCGCCGACGAAGAGACCGAGCGCCGCCGCATCCGCCTGGGCAAGCGCGAGTCCACCGTGACGGCGAACTGGGGCCAGAACGGGCCAACCGAAGCCGCCCGCGGCGACCTGGTGGACCGCCAGATCGTGCGCGTGGTCACGCCCGGGACGCTGACCGAGCCGGCGCTGCTCGACTCGCGGCGCAACAACTACCTGGCCGCCGCCATCCTCGACGGCGACCGGGCGGGCATCGCCTATGTAGACATCACCACCGGCGAGTTCCAGGGCACCGAAGTGCGCAGCGCCACGGAATTGACCACGCTGGTGCAGCAGGAGTTAGATCGCCTGCAACCCGCCGAGTTGCTCGTCCCCGATGCTACATCGGGCGAAGCCAGCCGTTCGGACCTGAAAGCGTGGGCCGCGGAAGTGCGCGGCGACGAGACTGCGGACGAGTCTGCCGCCGATGCCGGCCGCCCGCGCCGCGCCCACCACACCGAGCGCGCGACGCAAAGCTGGCGCGTCGCCGGCCATATTACGCCTACCAGTGCGCGGGAGTGGGGCCTGGACAAGGCACGCGCCACCCTGATGAGCCAGTTCCACGTCGCCTCGCTCGACGGCTTCGGCGTTGCCAAATGGCCGCTCGCCGTCCGCGCCGCCGGGGCCATCCTGGCCTATCTCCAGGACACGCACAGCACGGCGCTGCAACAACTGACCCACCTGAGCAGCTACAGCACCGAGGCGTATATGGCCCTCGATCCGCAGACGCGCCGCAACCTCGAACTGGTGGCCGGTCCCAGCGGCGGCCTGCAATTCTCGCTGCTCTCGGTCATCGACCAGACGCTGACGCCGATGGGCGGGCGCCTGCTGTCGCGCTGGCTCAACCAGCCGCTTGTCGATCTGCAACGCCTCCATGCCCGCCAGGACGCCGTCCAGTTGCTCTATAGCGACGAGCCGCTGCGCGGGGGCCTGCGCGCCCAGTTGAAGGGCATGCCCGACCTGGAGCGTCTGACCAACCGCGTGCTGCAAGGCATCGCCGGGCCGCGTGACCTCAACGCCATTCGCAACGCGCTGGCCGCGCTGCCGGGCGTGCGCGCGGCCTTCGAGTCGAGCGGGGAGTGGCGCCCGGCGCCCGCCCCGGATCGCGGCCCGCTGATTATGGAGAGCAATGGTCATGGCCCCGCCGTCGCCGCACCGCCCGCGCCCGCCGCTGGGCCGAGCACCTTCCACTCGCTGCTCACGCGCCTGCAACCCTGCCAGGACGTGGTCGACGTGATCACCCAGGCCATCGCCGAAGACCCGCCCGCCGCGTTGGGCACTGGCGACGCCATCCGCCCCGGCTTCCGCTCCGAACTCGACCAGTTGCGCGAGGCCAGCCGCAACGCCCAGGGCTGGGTCGCCAACCTGGAGGAAGAGGAGCGTAACCGCACCGGCATCCCCTCGCTCAAGGTCGGCTACAACA
>JAICKM010000777.1 GCA_025927935.1 Chloroflexia bacterium
AGCCATTGCCTGCGCCCGCTCCACCCCGGCGCCGAGTTTCACGAACCAAGCGCGCCCGCTGCTCGTAGCGAAATAGGTCTCCTGCCCGCTGCCCTGCGGGTAGTCGAAAGCCCAGGGACCGGGGGCGATGTGCGCCTGGAGAAAGGCGGCGACTTCCGCCTGGTGCGCGTGTTTGTCCGGCATAGGGTCCTTTCCGGTTGCTTATAGGTCAGGCGCGCTGGCCCGCGTTCTCACAAAGGCGCGGGCGGCTCAGGGGGGCGGCAGCAGTTCGAAGATCCAGACATCGTCCTGGTGGAAGGCGAGGCGCGCCTGCTCCGGGAGGGCCAGCAGCGGCTCCGGATCCATCACGCCGCCGCGCGCCCCGATATAGAGATGGGTCACGCCTTGCTGCCGCAGATAGGTCCAGGACTCGGCCAGGTCGGGGGCGGCGGTGGCGCGCACGATCTGGGCGGCGTGGCGCAGGTAGCCGGGGTCGGCCAGTTGTTCGTTGTAGGCGGGGATGGGCGGCAGGATGCCGCGCCGCCCGGCCAGCACCGGCACCCAGAGTCCGGCGTCGGATCCTTGCACGGCTTCGGGACCCCACGGCTGGCCGAAGCCGTTGCCCGCGACGACGGCGGTGGGCGGCGTGTGCTCGCGCAGCCAGGCCATGCCGGCCATATCTTGCGCGGTGACATAGGGGCGCACATCGAGAATGGTCAGCAGCCGCGCCGCGCCGAATGCCGCGACCAGCGCAGCGGCCACGAGGAGCGCCGTCCGCACCAGGGAGCGCCCCGCGGGATCGGCCAGGGGACCGCGCCGGGCGCCGCGCAGCAACCACCGGCCCGCGCCCACGAGCGGATAGGCGGCCAGCAGGCAGACTGGGATGAAGCCGGAGGTCGCCACTGTCACGGTGTCGAGATAGCCCGCGCCGGGCAGGGGGAGCAGCGTGGGGTTGCTCCAGAGCAGGTGCAGGCCGAACCAGACGGCCAGCAGCACGGGCGGCCAGTCGCGCCGGATGAGGCACCAGGCGAGACCCAGCCCGGCCAGCACGAGCAGCGGCGTAGTGGACCAGTAGTCGAGCGGGACGCTGCCCAGCATGGCGCGCAGGTCGTAGTAGCCCGCGTTGGCCGGGTCGGCGGAGCCGGCGAAGCGCACCACGAAGTTGGCGCGCAGATTCAGCAGCCAGGGCAGCACGACCAGCACCGCGACGGCGGCCACGGCCAGCCCCCCGCCCGCCAGGGGCAGGACGGCGCGTAGCCGGGCGCCGGGCACGGCACGGCGCATGGCGGCCAGGGCCATCCCGCCGAGGAACAGCGCGGCATAGCTCGCGAACAGCCCGGCGATGCGATAGTGTGTCAGGAACAGGCCCGCAGCGGCCAGGGCAGCCAGCAGCAGCGGACCAACCGCCTGCCGGGTGACGGCGCGGATGGGCGCACGTCGCCCGTTCGTCCCTGCCAGTGGGGCCAGGGCATCGAACAGCAGCACCCAGGCCACCGGCAGGAGCGCCAGCCCCAGGCCCTGCGTGTAGCGGCTCCAGTTGACATAAAACGCGGGGAAGATGCAAACGACACCAGCCAGCGCGCCCGCTACCAGCCCGACCCAGCGGTTGCCGAGCACCCGCCAGCCGAACAGCGGCAGCGTGACCACCGGCAGGGTGGTGGCGAGTTGCCCGGCCAGCACCACCAGCCTCTCGACCGGCAGGCTGCCGGGGGCCAGCCAGGCCAGCGCGGCGGCGAAAGCGTGGAAGCCGAAATGGTAGGTGAATGAGGCCAGCGGCGCGTAAGGCTGGTAGTCGTGCGGGATGCCGCCCCGGTCGAGGAACAGCGCTGTGACCAGCGTATGATGGTAGGCGTCGAGACCCATGCCCGCAACCAGGTCGCGGATGGTCGCCAGCCGGGAGAGGAGCGTGACGGCGAGGACGGCGGCGAAGAGGCTCCAGTAGAGCCAGTTGGTTGCACTCCGCCCGCTGTTTTCGGCAGCCGCCGGGGTTATCGTCGGTCGCAAGCCGGCGGGGCGCGTCGAGATGGGCGTCAGATGCAGGGCCTGGGGGCGGCCCGGTGGCGCCTTGGCCCCACTCGTAGCGCGCCGGTAGGCTAGCCAGGCTAGTCCCACAACGCCGCCCAGAACGAACAACCAGGCGGCGGCCACACCCCAATCGAGGTGGACTGTCCAGCCCGCCAGCAGGGCGACCGGCCACGCGAACAGAGTCAGCGCCGGGGCGGCCAGCAGGCGGGCGCCGGGAGTCCAGCCCCGGCCCAGGACCTGGGCCAGGATCAGGCCGGGCAGCAGCAGGAAGGCCAGCCCGCCCAGCACAAGCCGCCACCCGGTGACGACGCTGCCCCACACATCGCCGGCCAGGTTCGCCGGTGTGTAGGTGTAGAAGGTGCGAAACTCCAGGTCGCCGGGTTGCGGGGCGTCGTCGATCAGGGCGGTGCCCGCCGAATAGGCGTCGAGGCGGGTCAGGTGGACCGAGAGGGTCGCCGCCAGCGGGGCGTCTGTCTCGATCCAGACACGGTACTCGCGCCCGGCAGAGTCGGGCTGCGGCGGGAAGCGGAAGAGCAGGTAGGGGTTGTCGCGGAAGTCGGCGGCGCTGAGCGGCAGGCTCAGGATGTCCGGCGCGGCGGGGTTACCCCCGGCTTGCAAGTGGAAGCGCCCTTCCGGCGGCAGGCGAAAGCTGAAGTTTTGCAAGTAGAGCGCGACGGCGCTGAGATTGTCGTGCTCGGACCGGAAGGTCTGGCCCAGGCGGCGGGCATTGGGCGCGGCGGTGGCGGTATCGGTGAGGTCCTGGAGCAGGGCTACGTCGCGCTGGCGGAGGTCGACGCCCGGCAGGCGGTTCCCGGCGCCCGCGATTGCTACTGCCGCCAGCAGGAGGCACCCCAGCCCGGCAACACCCCACACGACCCGCGCTCGGCTCAACCAGCCTGCCCGTAGCGCTCCGCGAGATGGCGGATATAGGTCCGGTAGGCGGCGGCCAGGGCCGGGCTGTCGATCAGCAGGATGTTTTCGGCGTTGGACTCGGCGTTGCGCGAGAAGTTATAGCTGCCGGTGATCACCGTGTCGTCCACGACCATCACTTTGTTGTGCATGAAATCATGCGGGCTGGACGGTGTCCAGGGCGTGGTGATTTTACCGGCCAGGTGACCGTAGCGGACCAGCGACTCGAAAGCCGGGGTCTTCCAGCTCGCGTGGGGATTCTCTGCCCACTGCGCGAAGACACCTTCCATCTGGGTGCGATCATACACGCCGTCCACCGGGACACCCTGCTGGGCCAGGTCGCCGAGCGCGCCGAGGATATGGCCGGA
>JAICKM010000988.1 GCA_025927935.1 Chloroflexia bacterium
CAATTATACAAGACAGCGCGCCCCGGTGGGTGTAAGATAGCGGCATGAACACTGTATCGATCATCGATTCGCATACCGCCGGGGAACCGACCCGGCTAGTGATCGCCGGGGGGCCGGACCTGGGCGGCGGCCACCTGGCCGCGCGGCTGGCCGTGTTCCGCGAGCGCTTCGACGGCTTCCGCGCCGCGGTGGTCAACGAGCCGCGCGGCGCGGACGTGGTGGTCGGCGCGCTCATGTGCACGCCCGTCGATCCGACTTGTGCCGCGGGCGTAATCTTCTTCAACAACGTGTCGTACCTGGGCATGTGCGGGCACGGCACCATCGGCCTGGTCGCCACGCTGGCCTACCTGGGGCGCATCGGCCCCGGCACACATCGCATCGAGACGCCGGTGGGCGTGGTCCGCACCACGCTGGCGGACGACGGGCAGGTGACTATCGAGAACGTGCCCAGTTACCGCTATGCCAAAGGGGTGCGCGTCGCGGTGACCGGGCATGGGTACGTGAAGGGCGATGTGGCCTGGGGCGGTAACTGGTTCTTCCTGGTGGAAGATCACGGCCAGGCGCTGGAGTTCCGCCACGTGGAGCTATTGACCGACTTCACCTGGCGCATCCGCCAGGCGCTGGAGCGCGACGGCGTGACCGGGGCGGACGGCGCGCTGATCGACCATATCGAACTGTTCGTGCCCGGCACGGACGGCGCGGACAGCAAGAACTTCGTGCTCTGCCCCGGCAAAGCCTACGATCGCTCGCCGTGCGGCACCGGCACCAGCGCGAAGGTGGCCTGCCTGGCGGCGGACGGCAAGCTGGCGCCGGGCGCACCGTGGGTGCAGGAGAGCGTCATCGGCAGCCGCTTCACGGCGTCCTACACGCTGGAAGGCGAGCAGGTGCGCCCGCGCATCACGGGTGCGGCCTTTGTCACACTCGAAGGGCGGCTGCTGTTCGACCCGCGCGACCCCTTCCGGCAGGGCATCGGCGGTGGCTGAGCGCGTGGATGTGTTGATTATCGGCGGCGGCATCGTAGGGGCGGCGTGCGCGGCGGCGCTGGCCGCGGCGGGCGTGGCGGTCGCCGTGCTGGAAGCCGACACCGTGGGCAGCGGGGCCACAGCGGCGGGCATGGGCCACATCGTGGTCATGGACGACAGCCCGGCGCAACTCGCGCTCACCCGCTACTCGCAACGGCTCTGGGATACCTTCGCCGAGACCGCGCCCGCGCAGGTGGAGTACCGCCGCTGCGGCACGCTCTGGGTGGCGGCGGACGCCGAGGAGTTGCAGGCCGCGCGGGCCAAGCAGGCGCTCTACGCCACCTATGATATACCCGGCGAAGTGCTGGACGCGCCCGCGCTCTACGAGTGCGAACCGCAATTGCGCCCGGGCCTGGCGGGCGGGCTGCTCGTGCCGGGCGACAGCGTGGTATATCCGCCCGCCGCCGCGGTTGTGCTGCTAGAGCGGGCCAGGCAACAGGGCGCGCGCCTCGTCGCGGCCACGGCGGTGCGCCTCGTGCCGGGCGGCGTGCAACTGGCGGATGGCCGCATCCTGCATAGCGAGGCAATCGTGATCGCCAACGGGGCGCGCGCCGTCGATCTGGCGCCCGAACTGCCGATCCGCCCGAAGAAAGGCCACCTGGCGATCACCGACCGCTATCCCGGCTTCATCCGCCACCAACTGGTCGAACTGAGCTACGTGAAAAGCGCCCACGCCACGCACGGCGACTCGGTGGCTTTCAACGTGCAGCCGCGCGCCACGGGCCAGTTGCTGATCGGCTCGTCGCGGCAGCCGGACGTGGCAACACGCGAGGTGGACTATACGATCCTGGCGCGGATGCTGGCCCGCGCGCTGGCCTACTTGCCGGGGTTGGCCCGGCTCTCCTGCATCCGCGTCTGGACGGGGCTGCGCGCCGCCACGCCCGACGGGCTGCCGTTGATCGGGCCACATGCGGCGCGGCCCGGCGTATGGGTAGCGGGCGGGCACGAGGGCCTGGGCATCACCACGTCGCTTGCCACGGCGGAACTGCTGGCCGCGCAACTGCTGGGGCGCACGCCGCCCATCCCACTGGAGCCGTATCTGCCGGCGCGGGTGTTGCAGGAGGCAGCCCATGCCTGACGAGAAATCCGTCCGCCTGACAGTGAACGGGCGGGAGGTGCGCG
>JAICKM010001074.1 GCA_025927935.1 Chloroflexia bacterium
CGTCGCCCCCCTTCCCGCGGCGGGAAGGGGGTTGGGGGTTAGGCCCGCCCCGCGCCCGGTTTGTTGCTGGAGATAGGGGCGATCCGGTATAATGCCGGGGACTTGGCCCTTTCGACCGCACGCTACCCCGCCCGGAGGACGCTCGATCCATGAACCTGGATATCCCCGCCCTGGTCGCCAAATGGCAGGCCGCCGATCTCACCGAGCGCCAGGCCGCGCAATCCCACTTCCGCGATCTCTGCGACGCGCTGGGCGTGCCCCACCCCGGCGACCGGGCCGGCTATACCTTTGAGAAGCGCGTGACCAAGACCGGCGGCGGCCAGGGCTATGCCGATGTCTGGTATCGCGACCACTTCGCCTGGGAGTATAAGGGCAAGGGCAAGGACCTGGGCGCCGCCTATCAGCAACTGTTGCAGTATCGCGAGGACCTGGAGAACCCGCCCCTGCTGGTGGTCTGCGACCTGAACCGCTTCGAGGTGCATACCAACTTCACCGGCACGGCCAAGCGCGTTTATGCCTTCACCCTGGCCGACTTGCTCCAGCCCACGCCTACGGCCACAAGCGCCCTACCGCCGCTCGATGTGCTGCGCGCCCTGTTCGACGACCCGGCCCGCCTGCGCCCGGCCCAGACCACAGCCCAGGTCACGGAGGCCGCCGCCGCCCAGTTTGCCCGGCTGGCCGAAAGCCTGCGCGCCCGCTATCCCGACAATGAGCAGGTGGCCCACTTCCTCATGCGCCTGCTGTTTTGCCTGTTTGCCGAGGATATCGCCCTGCTGCCGCGCGGCCTGTTCACCACACTCATCGAGAGCAACCGGACCCGCCCGCTGCGCTTCCAGGTCCGCCTGGGGGCGCTGTTCGCCGCGATGGCGACGGGCGGCGATTACGGCAACGACGAGATCCGCCACTTCAACGGCGGCCTGTTCACCCCCGACCCCGCGCCGCCGCTGGAACTCACGGCGGACGAACTGGGCATCCTGGCGCGGGCGGCCACGCTCGATTGGGCCAGTGTGGAGCCGGCCATCTTCGGCACGCTGTTCGAGCGCAGCCTGGACCCGGCCAAACGCGCCCAACTCGGCGCCCACTACACCAGCCGCGACGATATTCTGCTCATCGTGGAGCCGGTGCTGATGGCGCCCCTGCGCCGCCGCTGGGCCACCGTGCAGGCGGCAGCGCGCGCCCTGTTCGACCAGGCGGCGGCGGCGGCGACCGGCGCGGCCCGCGCCCGCCACGAGCAGGCCGCCGGGGCCATGCTGCACGCCTTCGCCGCCGAGATCGCCGCCGTGCGCGTGCTCGACCCGGCCTGCGGCAGCGGCAACTTCCTCTATGTGGCGCTCAAGCAACTGCTCGACCTGGAAAAAGAGGTGATCACCTTCGGGCGGCAGACCTTCTTCCCCCAGGTGACGCCGGGGCAGTTGTACGGCCTGGAGGTCAACGTCTACGCCCACGAACTGGCCTCGGTCGTGGTCTGGATCGGCTACCTGCAATGGATGCGCGACAACGGGTTCGGCGTGCCGGCCAACCCGGTGCTGCGCCGCCTGGACAACATCCGCCACCAGGACGCCGTGCTGGCCTACGACGCGGCGGGCCGCCCGGTCGCCCCCGCCTGGCCCCCCGCCGACGTGATCATCGGCAACCCGCCGTTTTTGGGCGGCAAACGCCTGCGTACCGAGTTGGGCGATAA
>JAICKM010000590.1 GCA_025927935.1 Chloroflexia bacterium
CGGTCGAGTCGCGGGGGGGGGGGGCGGGGTTACTCCGATAGGGGGGCGGCGAAAACGCAGGGGGCCGCCCCCACGCCCGCGCAACCCATTCCCGTCCATTATGCGGCGGGCGGCGCAGCGGGTCATATCCGGCTCGTACAGGCGCCGGTTGCCTCTGGGGCAGTCATACCCCCATTATATCACCAGGTGGTTGGCGGCTCTAGGCGACCGCCCCCCATGCGCGCCTACTCGTAACGCAAGGCCAGGATGGGGTCCAGCCGCGCGGCGCGGCGGGCCGGGTAGATGCCGAAGAACAGGCCCACGGCCAGCGCGAAGCCGGCAGCCAGCAGCCCGGCGCCCGGCGTCACAATCGAGGTCACCACGTGGGTGGCCGTGGCGATACCGGCGACCGCCACGCCGAGGACGATGCCCAGCACGCCTCCGCCCACGCTGATCAGAACGGCCTCGACCAGGAACTGGCGCAAAATGTCGCCCTGCCGGGCGCCCACGGCCTTGCGGATACCGATCTCGCGCGTCCTTTCCGTGACCGAGACCAGCATGATGTTCATGATGCCGATGCCGCCGACCAGCAGCGAGATCCCCGCGATGGAGCCGAGGAACAGCGTCAGCACCTGGACTGTGCTGCTCAGCGTGTTCAGCAGGTCGGCCTGGTTCTGCACCGTGAAATCGTCGGCGCCAGGGCTGACCCGGTGGCGCTCTTCCAGCAGGCTGGTGATGGCGGCTTGCGCCTGGGCCATATCGTCCCGGTTAACCACCTGCACATAGATGTCGTTCACGGTGCGCCCGACGACGGCCGTTGCCTGAGTACCCGTCAGCTTGCGTTGGGCGGTGGTCAAGGGGATATAAACCCCGTCGTCCAGCGAGCCGAAGCCGCCCCCGCCCTTGGCGTTCAGCACGCCGATTACCTTGAAGGCCAGGCGGTTGATGAGGATCGTCTGGCCCAGCGGGTCGGTCCCCTGGAACAGATCGGTGTTCACATTCGCCCCGATCACGGCGACGTTAGTGGCCGCCTGCACATCGGAATCGGTGTACCAGGCGCCTTCGGCCAGGGTCAGGTTGCGGATCGTCGGATAATCCGGGGTCGAGCCGCTGATGCGGTAATTGTTGTTCTGGCTGGTGTAGACCACGCTGCTCTGGCGGGTCACTTCAGGCGCGACCAGTTGGCAGAAGGAGCAGTTCGTGGGATCGGCGATCGCGGTCGCGTCCGCCGCGGTCAGCGTTTGCGCGCCGCCCGCCCCGCTGCGCACGCCGCCCTGGCTGAAAGACCCCGGCACGACCGTCAGCAGGTTCGTGCCGTTCTGGGTGATCGAACTGGTGATCTGGTTCTGGACGCCCTGGCCGATGCCCATGAGGGCCACCACGGCGGCCACGCCGATGATGATGCCCAGCATGGTCAGCACACTGCGCAGCGTGTTGCCGCGAATGCTCGCCCAGGTGACGCCGATACTTTCCATGAAGCTCATCGCAAGCCTCCTCCGGCCACACGGGCCGGCGCCCGCGGGGGATCGTCGCGCGGTTCCCTCTTTTAACGCCCGCCAAAGCCCCCGCCGCCCAGGTTAAAGATGCCGCCCCGGCCACCCGCCGGATTGCTCGCCGGGGTGGTTGTAGCGGAGTTCAGCACGATGGTATCCCCTTCGCGCAGCGCGGTATTGCCCGTGATCTCGGTGTTGGTGCCGTCGGTCAGCCCGGTTTGCACGGGCACCGGGATCTGATCCTTGCCCACCAGCACGATGACGAACTTCTGGTTGCCTTGCGTCTTGATGGCCCGGTTGGGCACTTCCAACACATTCGAGGCGCTGGCGACGATGGCCGCCGCCGTCGCCGTCATCCCCGGCCTGATCCCGGCCGACGCATTCACCTTCGGGTCCAGCGTCGCCGTCGCCAGGTAGCTGACGACTCCCGACGTGATCGTCGCCTTCGGCGCCACATAGGTCAGCGTGCCGGTGAATACGGCGTCGGGCAAAGCGTCGAACGTCAGGTCCACGTCCTGGCCCACCTGCACCCGGCTGATGTCGCTCTCGCCCACGTTCATGTCCACGTGGTAGCTGCGCGGATCAATCAACTCGACCACTTCCGTCGTGGCGCTCACCTGCGCGCCGGCGTTGAGCGGGAGATCGGCGACCACCCCGCTGAACGGCGCGACCAGCGTGGCGTTCGCCAGGTTCGCTTGCGCCGCCTCCAGATTCGCCTGGGCCTGGGTCACGGTGGCCTGGGCCTGCTCTACATCCGTCGCCAGCGGCCCGGCCTTCAACTGGTTCAGGTTGTTCTGCGCCTGATCGACCGCCGTTTGCGCCGCGGCGAGATCCGCGGCGGTCGGCCCTTCTTCCGCGGTTGCCAGGGCGGCCCGCGCCTGGGTCACGGTGGCCTGCGCCTGGGTCAGCGCATCGGCGGTGGGCGGCGCTTCCAATGTCGCCAGATTTTGCTGCGCCTGGGTCACGGCGGCCTGGGCTTGCACGAGGTCGGTTTGCGCCGGTGATTCCTGCAGCTTCGCCAGGTTTTCCTGAGCCTGCGTCACCGCCGCCTGGGCTTGCGCCAGATCGGGGGCAGTGGGCGGAGCCTGGAGTGTCTTGAGGTTGTTCTGCGCCTGGTCGAGGGCAGCTTGCGCCGCCGCCAGGTCCGCAGCCGTCGCGCCGCTGGTCACGTTGGCAAGCTGCGCCTTGGCGTTGTTCAGCGTTGCCTGGGCCGCCGCGTCGTCGTCGATCTCCTGCTTCGCCGCGGAGTCATATGCGCGTTGCGCTTGCTGCATCGCCAGTTCGGCGTCTTGCTCGGTGCGCAGCGCGGCCTTGTAGGTGTCGATCTGGGTCAGAGTGGCGTTCGTGTTGAAGCTGCCGTCGGGGTTCATAATGTTCTGGGTGCCCTGGTGCGGGACGTTGATGACGGCGGCTTCGTCCAGCTTGTCCTGATCGTCGCGCACGGTGTCGGCGGCGGAGAGCAGGGCAACCTGCGCTTGCTGCTTGTCTAGAGAGGCGGTAGAAGCCGTCTTATCGTAGTCGGTCTGGGCGGTGGTCACCTGAAGCTGGGCGGCGCTGATGTCGGCGCTGGTCGCGCCGGCTTTCAAGGAGTCGAGCTTAGCCTGGGCCGCAGTCAGAGCGGCCTGGTCATTCGCCACGGCTTCGGGGCTGGGCGGGGCTTTGAGTGCGTCGAGTTTAGCCTGGGCCGCGGCGACTGCGGCCTGCGCGCTTGCTACATCGTGGGGATCGGGCGGCCGGTTCAGCGCGTCGAGTTTGGCCTGGGCCGCGGTGAGAGCGGCCTGGGCGCCGGCGATGTCCTCCTTGGTCGCGCCGGCCTGCAAGGCATGGAGTTTAGACAGGGCCGAGGTGAGCGTGGCCTGGGCGTTGGCAACCGTGTTCTTATCGGGGCCCGCCTTCACCGTGGTAAGCTTGGCTTGCGCGGCGACCAGGGCGGCCTGCGCGTTGGCGATGTCGGTGGGCGACGCGCCGGCTTTCGTGGCGTCGAGCTTGGCCTGCGCCGAGACGAGGGCGGCCTGCGCCTGATCAACAGCCAGTTGCAGGGTTTTGGAGTCCAGCGCGGCGAGCTTCGCGCCCTGCTGGACGGTTTGCCCCTGGCGCACATAGATCTGGGTGATCGTGCCGGCGGCCCCGAAGTTGAGCTGCACATCGGCGGCAGGCTCCAGCTGGCCGCTCGACACGACAGTGGATTGTAGATTCCCGCGTGTAACCTGCGTTGTCGGGACGCTGGCCTGTGCCGTGTGGGGGGTAAACAGCCCACTCAGTACGATAGCGGCGCCGGCCACAATAACCAGCCCCATAACGACCAGTAGTCTTTTGCTTCTGACGGATTTCATGGAAATGCTCCTACTAAGCTACCTCGCCGGCAGTGACGGTAACATATTGAGTACTACCCGCCAGGGTTGCGACGGGTGGGTATCCGGATGCCGGGCCAGCCCCGGCGGGGGCGAACACGCGCCGGCCATCTAGCCCACGAGCGTCCGGGGGACCACCCACCGGACGGACAACCTCCGGTTTCCAGGCAGCCGCGCAGCCGCCCTGCATACCTGGGTCGTACTCGCTAGCTATAATAAGGATAGTAGGAAGACCGGGGGTGCATCCTTACGGGAACATTAAGGGGATACTAAGGGTCCGTAAATTTATAACTTTTCACTCTGGCAAGCCTGCGCAGCAGCGGAACTGAAAAGTTATAAATTTACAAGCCCTAAGGTCAACTCAGGGGGTCCACCATGGGATTGGATGGTCGGCAAGGTCCCGCGGACGGCGGACTGAGCAGGAACCAGACGTCCGTTCACTGCCGAGTTCACAGCCAAAGTCGTGCAGCCGATGCTGCGCGAGGCGCAGTCCATTAATCCGTTGGCCGCCGAGTATGGCATCCATCCCAACCACCTCTATCGCTGGCGCGCAATGGCCCTGGCCGGCTGGCCCAGGTTGTTCTCTGATCACGCCGCCCCCGCTCGGGCGGCGCTCCAGGCGGCCCATGCCCAGCAAGTGCGTGATATTTACGTGCACATCGCTAATGTCATGGGCACCCTGGTCACGGTCGTGCCGCGCAACCCGAGCGTGTCCGGCGAGTTCGTGTTCGACCTGGCGACCAACCAGTGGATGACACCGCCCGGAGAGACGCC
>JAICKM010000163.1 GCA_025927935.1 Chloroflexia bacterium
CCGGTGCTGCTGGTGCGGGCACGCGAAGCCGCGGTGCCGGCGGGCATCCCCGCCTGAGTCGCGGCCGGCGCGTATCCCGCGAGTGATGGATAGACATCGCGGGCACAGCCCCGCGCCACGAGAAGGAGGTCCAATCCCTATGCAAACCGAGATTCTGGTTCCCCTTGACGGCTCGCTGGTGGCGGAGACGGCGCTGCCGCCGGCACTGGCCCTGGCCCGCGCCCTGGGCGGATCGCTGACCCTGCTGCGGGTGACGCCGCCGGCGCTGGGCGCCGAGCCGCTGGCCGAGGCCATCCAGGCGCCGGTGATCACCTACCGCCCGCGCCCTCAGCATCGCGAGCAGGCCGACGCCTACCTGGCCGGGGCGGCGCAGCGGTTCGAGTCGCGCGGCGTGCCGATCCGCATCGTCGTGCTGCGGGGCGATCCCGCGACGGCGATTGTGCAATACGCGCAAGAAGCGCCGGGCGTGCGCCTGATCGCCATGGCCACGCATGGCCGCAGTGGGGTGAGCCGCTGGGTGTTCGGCAGCGTGGCCGAGAAGGTGCTGCGTGCGACGCCCGCGCCGCTGCTGCTGGTGCGCCCCGACGACGACGGCATGGCGCCACCGCCCGTGCATTCCCTGCCCTACCGCACCATCGTCGTGCCGCTCGACGGCTCGCCGTTTGCCGAGCAGGCGCTGGACCAGGCGTATGCCGTGGCCGCGGCCACGGGCGCGAGCCTGCTGCTGGTGGCGGTGGCTCCCGAACCCGACGAGTTCCTGGCCGCCGAAGTGGGCGACATCCCGGTCTGGCGGCTGGAAGACCGCCTGGCCGAGACCGAGCGGCTGCACACGTATCTCCAGCAGCAGGCCGCGCGGCTCATGAACGCCGGGCTGACGGTCGAGATCCAGGTCGTGGCCGGGAGTCCCGCCCCGGCGATCCTGGACACGGCGGAGGAAGCGGCGGCAGACCTGATCGTGATGGCGACGCACGGCCGGGGCGGGTTGCCGCGGCTCTGGCTGGGCAGCGTGGCCCTGAAGGTGGTGCAAAGCGCGCGGACGCCGGTGCTGCTGGTGCGGGCGCAGGACGCGCGCAAGCCGCGGGCGGCGGAGAGCGGTCCCCGCGTGGCGGTCACGCGGCGCTTGGAGAAGGAGTTCGTGGCCGGCGGGCACAGCTAAGCCGGCGCGCCGGGCAGTGGCGCCGGGCCGGGGTGGTCGGTAGATCGCCCCCCGGCCTGGCGCCGTTGTGCTGTCCGCTACTTTAGAAGAGGCCGGGGATCTTCATCCCGCCGGTCACGGCGCTCATGCGTTCCTGCGCCAGCGCCGACGCCTTTTCCAGCGCCTGGTTGAACGCAGTAACCATGGTGTCTTCGAGCATCTCGACATCCGACGGGTCCACCGCTTCCGGGTCGATCTTCACCGAGCGCACCTCGTGGTGGCCGGTCATGACCACGGTGACGACGCCGCCCACGGAGGCTTCGACGGTCTCATTGCCCAGGTCTTCCTGGATTTTCATCAGCTTGGCCTGCAACTGCTGGATCATTTTCTGATTGGGCTGCATGGTGGAAAAGCTCCTTTACACATGGGTGCGGCGGCGCCGGCACTTGTCGGATCGGCGTATGTGGCCTTATTATAAGCATCGCCCCGGTAAAAGACAACCGGGCGGCACAAGCGCGGATGGGTTCCACGCCCATCACGACGGGCAGGAGGCGGCTATGGCGACGCGATCGTATGATGAAATGCAGGCCGAGGCGATGGAGCATTACCAGGCGCAGGATTACGCGGGCGCGCTGGAGATCCTGACGCGCGAGGGCGACCGGTTCCCGGAGGAGGCGGCGAACGTCCTGTACCTGCGCTCGTGCATGGCCGCACGGGTGGGGCACCCGGACATGGCCTTGCAAATTCTGGAAGACGCACTGAATCGCGGGTTGTGGTACGGCGAGCAGGTAATGCGCGAGAGTCCATCCTGGCAACCGCTCCAGGGGCTGCCCGCCTTCGAGCGGCTGGCGGCGGTGTGCAAAGAGCGGCAGGCCACCGCCCAGATCGGCCCGGATCTGCGCGTGCTGGAGCCTGCGGACGGCTGCCCTGCCCCAGCGGCGTGCCCGTTGTTCCTTGCGCTGCACGGCAACGCCGGCACCGCGGACAGCGCGATCCAGGGCTGGCGGGCAGTGGCTGCGGCCGGCTGGCGGCTGGTGGCCCTGCAATCCTCGCAGGTGGGCGGGGTGAACGCCTACCTGTGGAACGACCAGGAGACCGCCGTGCGCGAAACGGCGGCGCAATATGCCGAGCTATGCGACCGCTACGCCGTGGACCCGACGCGGCTGGTGGTGGCCGGGTTCTCGCTGGGCGGGGAAACCGCGCTGCGCATCGTGCTGAGCGGAAGCATCCCGGCGCCCGCCTTCATCTTGCTGGGACCAGGCGGCCCCATGATGGAGACGCCCGCCGCCTGGCTGCCGCTGATCGCCCAGGGCGCGGGTCGCGGCGTGCGCGGCTACGTCTTCCTGGGCGAGCGGGATAACGCGGTCGAGCAGGACGCGGCCCGCCGGGTGGTCGATCTGCTCAACGCCAACGGCGTGCCCTGCGGCCTAGAAATGCTGCCCAACCTGGGCCACGCCTATCCCGCCGACTTCGGGCCGGGCATTCGCCGCGCGCTGGCTTTCGTCTTGCCCGCGCCGGAGGCGTGAGTCCGGGCCTGCTCAGTTTGCCATACCAGCTTTGTCATTCTGAGCGGAAGAATCTCCGTCTCGTAACTCGCAAGACGAGACTCTTTGCTGCGCTCCCTAGACAAACACGCGGTGATGGACTACTGATCTATTCCTCGTCGTCGATAATCGCCCGCGCTTTGAGAGCGCGCGGGTTGAGAGGCGGATCGGCGCCGTCTGCTGCGGGGCGGCGGGTGGCCTGGGCGCGCGCTAATTCGTCTTCGGAGACGGCGACACAGCGCACATGGTAGGGGTGGCCCAGCACTTCGGCCAGCACCTGCTCGACCGCGTCGCGGTTCTTGGGTTCTTCGAGTTTTTTGCGGTGGAACTCGGATTTGGGGCCGAAGCCCAGCACCACGAAGTTGCCGTCGAGCGCGATGGGCACGGCGGGGGCGCGCAACAGGGCCTGCACCGTGGGCGACCGGCGGCGCACGGCCTCGACCACTCGCGCCCAGTTGTCGAGCACGGCGGCGATGTCGCCGGGACTAGACGGGCCGGCGGCGCCCGGCGGCGCTTCCTCGGCGGCGAGCGGCGGCGGGGCCGTGCGCAACGGTGCGGGCGGCGGCACAGGGCGCTCGCGTGGCGGGGCCGGACTCGCGGCAACCGGCGCCGGGTGCGGTTCGGCGACAGTCGGGGGCCGCTGGACCGGCGCCGGCGGGCGGGCGGCGGGCGGTGCCTCTTTAGAGGCCGGTTGGGGCGCCGGGGGGCTGGCCTGGGCCGCCAGGGTGGTGTCCGTCAGGCTGGCTTCGACCAAGGCCAGTTCCAGTGGCAGCGCGCCGTACATGCCGTTTTTCAGCCCGGTGTCGGCGTTGCTGAAGGCGCGAATCCAGACGGTGAGGGCGGGCAAGGTCACGCGCCCGGCCTGCGCCCGCAACAGCGCGATCTCTTCCGCGGTGGCTTCCAGCGCCGCCGCGTCGCCCCCGGCGCGCAGCAGCAGCAGCCCGCGCAGATACTCGACCACCTGCCGGTTGAACTGGCGCGGGTCGGCCCCATTCTCGATGGCCGTGTGCAGCGCGTGCAGACCCCCGGCCACATCGCCGCCGATCACCCGCTCGACAAACGCGGCGACTTCGGCGGCGCTGCGCGCACCGAGCACCGATTCTACCTGGGCCAGGGTCAGCGTGCCGTCGGTGAAGCTCATCAACTGGTCGAGCAGCGAGAGGGCGTCGCGCATACAGCCGGTGGCCTGCCGCCCGATCAGTTCCAGCACGCCAGGTTCGACGCTGTAGCCCTCGCTGGCGACGATGCCGGTCATATGCTGGACCATGACCGGCAGGGCGATGCGCCGGAAGTCGAAGCGCTGGCACCGGCTGAGCACGGTCGCCGGCAATTTCTGCGGGTCGGTCGTGGCGAGCACAAAGATGGTATGGGCAGGCGGCTCCTCCAGCGTCTTGAGCAGGGCGTTGAAAGCGGAGGTGCTCATCATATGCACCTCGTCGATGATATAGAACTTGCGACGCATCTGGGCCGGGGCGAAGTTGACCCGCTCGCGCAGATCGCGCACATCTTCCACGCTGTTGTTCGAGGCCGCGTCGATCTCGATCAGGTCCACGGCGCGGCCCTCGTTGATGGCGCGGCAGGCGTCGCAGGCGTTGCAGGGTCGTTCGGTGCCTTCGGGCGCCTGGCAATTGACGGCTTTCGCCAGCAGGCGGGCGGTGGACGTTTTGCCGGTGCCGCGCGGGCCGCAGAACAGGTAGGCATGGGCCAGCCGCCCGCTCTGCAAGGCGTTTTGCAGCGTGTGGACAATCGGCTCCTGGCCCACCAGTTCGTGGAAGTCGCGCGAGCGGTAGCGGCGATAGAGCGCCCCATTGCTCACCAGGGGCGCTTGCGCGGCGTCTTTGGCCGGCGCGGCTGCCGGAGCGGCGGGCGCGGGTTCCGGCTCGGACGCGAACAGGGATAGGGCCACGGGGGCGTCGGCACTCATGAAATTCGGGGCCTCCTCGCTAGAATACTCTTTATTATACCCGAAAAGAGGGCCGGCGTCAGACGCGTCCGCACCGGTGGTCCTCTGCTACCGGGGTGTAGCGATCTCGTAACAGGCCGGTGGACGGGGATATGCGACAATGAAGGTGCCTGTCCGGCGGGCGTGTTTGCCGGCTTTCACCGGGCCGCCTGTTGCGATGAAAGCCTGCCGCGCCACGGCAGGGATCGTTTCGTCCGCGGTGGAACGAGACGGAAGGTCATACGGAAAGGAGACAAACCGATGATCGAGGATAGGCCCACAGAGGAACTACGGATTACGCGTGAGAGTGTGATCACCAAGGCCACGGAATTCGCCCAGGAAGCGAAGGCCGGGCTGATGGATCTCAAGCAGCAAGCGCCTGTCGAAGAGTTCCAAATGACGGGCGACCAAGTGATGGCGAAGGTCAAAGAACTGGTGCATGAAGGGAATGTGCGCCGCATTATTCTGCGGGACTCCACTGGACACAACATCGCCGAGTTTCCGCTGATGGCCGGGGTGGTTGGGGCCGTGCTACTCCCCGTCTGGGCCGCGGTGGGCGCGATTGCCGCGCTGGCCGCCGATCTGACACTGGTAGTGGAGCGCCTGGAGAACTGAACCCCCCCGCCGGGTGACCGCCACTGCGTTCGGGCAGCGCAGTCGGGCCACCCCTGAGCAACGGGGCGCGGGAGCCATATGGCTCCCGCGCCCTCTTTTTGCTCTGCCGGCCGGGCGGGTAGTACTGATTTAAGGGCTACAGGTAATGGCACCTGACTTATACTGCTCGATCCACTTCTTGGTCAGATCGAGATACTGGTTGCCGTACTTCTCGCTCGGCTCAATCTGACTGCCTTCCTTCCATTCATTCCAACTAGTAATGGTGATCCATTCGGGACGACTTTTAATCGCTGCACACCAACTCTCGTTATAGGTCGCGCCATCGCGCCGAAGAATAACTCGCGGATTAGGTCGAGGCGGCTGGATTTTGCTCTCGTCCCAACCGGGACTTACCCCGGCAGTCCATAATCGTTGAGTACCGTTCTTTTGGTTATACGCATCGACATTCAAGCGCCCTCCCATATCCACTGCATCTACATCAGTATTGGCTTCCCATTTTCCAGCGGCGAACAGATGTATCGTGTCAAACACCTCTAGCCATTTGGAATCTGGGGCGTCTGCGGACCATATCTGACTATGGTTAGGATCTAAGCGGTTACGGAGTTCTTTCCAAGCATTTATGTCGTCACCATAAGCATCTGGACGCCAGAAGAAAAAGACTGGCTTGCCATTCCAGTGGAGGAAAGTGAGGTTTGCGCTGTAGCGATCCATCACTCCTTTGACCTGTGACTCGATATCACCGTGCAGTTTAATACTATCAAGTTCGAAGTAGACCGTAATATGGAAGTTGCGTTGGTTCGCGATTTGGACTAGGGTGGGTAGGATCTTATCCACCTCAGTGCCTTGACCTGTCCATGTACTTATGAAGCTGTCAATGCCCACACTCTGCGCCTGTTGAATCTGGTGATCTAGGGTAATGGGGTTTGATGATTCATAGGGATCGCTAGGGAAGTCACTCATCTGGTTGCGGTCCCAGACGGTCGAGCCATACCAGGGGAAGAAAAATGCCAGTACAAGCTTAGACGCAGTAGTGGGCGGCACGGGTGCCGGGACTGGCGTCGGAACTGGAGGGGCCAGCATTTGCTCAGCTCCCAACCGACCCAGCAAAACGTTATAGGGAGCGGAGTACTCCGGGTGATACTCGAAACGCTGGCGCTCAAAATACTGTACTAAATACTTTTGATTGTTACCTTGATTCACTTCTTCAAATGGTTGCGATAGAGGGTAGCCAAATTGCCGTAGGCCACCCCATCGAGCCCAAGTGTTGGCGATAGCTTGCCCCCCTATACTTTTATCGCCCACTGTATGCTGAGTCAAGGAGAACCATTGTAATCCGTTTTTCGGATCAGGAATCGTCTGGAACGGGCCATCGTGTCGGTTCTGAGTGGCGCTCGCTCCGAGCAAGCCAAGCAATACGTCATTGGGCGCATTGTTCTCAGGATGTTCCTCTAACCGGGAGCGCTCGAACCACTGTACCGTGTAAGTCTTACCATCGGTTGGGGAAATCTCTTCATGCTTGTCCGTGACTGGCAATCCGTTAATAAAGATACTATCATCAGTCGTCCGCCCAGTCTGCCAAGTTTCCCAGAACCGTCCCGCCACTGTTTTGCCTGTTTGAGGGAAAAAGTGAATAAGCGGGCTATTGAGTGTTGAGTTATACCATTCTTGGCACCTCATTAGATCTGGAGCGGCTGCGACTAGAGCAGCTCCCGCGAGTACGGCACGGCCTGCGGGATTAAGGCCAACAAGTCCCTTCACCCCAGATGCCAGATAGCCGTCCATCATCTCGGAAGCCGCCTCCGCTTGGCATTCCGGGTTGCCACGACAGTTGTCCAGCTGAGACCATCCATCATATGTTATCTTACTGCGATCTACCAGTGTTTTTATGGTTTCAACGGGTATTTCCCAATCCCCTGATGCAGGTATCTCTTCTAGTACTGTTGGGAGAAGGGCCACACAATGTTTCCATGCCTGATCCGATGTGCCGACTGTGAGGTCTCGATGGATCGAGCCACGGATAGTCCGATCTTGTTTTGCTATCACTGTGACATCAATTCCCGGATGCAAGCGAGGAAACGAGACGGTCTGAGGCAAGCGTAGCTGTTTTAGACGAATCTCAAAAGGTGAAAACTCTCCTTGCTGGGTCGGTAAATTTGCAGGGGATAAAATCGGCTGATCTCGCGGATCTTCACTATCAAACCAGTAGTTTAGATGTGTGTGAGCATAATCTTCATAGACTTGAACGTGGAGCCAATATCCACCTTGGTTCAAGCCCGCAATGTTTTGCATCTTCAAAATTAAAGTAACCGGTTCAAACGCTTTTAATTCTGTTTGATCCCATTGTAAATCATCGATTCCAAGAGCAAACCCTTTAAGCGAAACTGGGGGCGAAGGCGGTCCTGGAGGAGGTGGTGTAGGGACAGGGCCTATAACATTAAACAGCACTCGCGCGAAGCTCTGCGAGTTTGATCCTTCAATTGGGATTCCCGGCCACCTGCCATTCACATCTTCATAGACTGGCTCTGCAAAATAGTCGCCCAACTTTGAGAAAGTTCGGGTTTGCTGATAGTAATATTCTTTGCCAGGATTAAGAGTGAATCCAGGGATCGCAGGCCAGTCTACATTAGGGGCATTCCAGTTCTGGGCCGTGCC
Organism: Chloroflexia bacterium; assembly: GCA_025927935.1. The sequence continues at coordinate 7,889 of JAICKM010000163.1, forward strand.
ATTCGGGCCCCGTCCTCCAACCTCGAGTTGCTTCAAAGTGATCGGATGATCTGAGATGTTGCGGATGCGCATTATTGCCGTAATATGTTCATCCGCCCCAACTGTGAAAGGGGTAGAGGTTTTGTTCGATGTATGCCGATCTTCCGTTTCCCCTTTCAAGATCAGGGCTCCCTCCCCACCATTTACAAGCACTAGACCTGAGCTGCCCGCCTGATCCATTGTTACTGGACTCGTCTCCTGCTGCCAATCGCGGCTTAGCTGTGCAGCAACTCGTGAGTTACCAAATGGCACAAGCAGAATGAGTATCGCGAAGATGCCGAATACTCGAAACATACGTGCTTTCATGGCTCTCTCCCGATGCATAGTACTGCAAGTGTATTGCCACTTTACTCCTGAGACAAAAGGATCTTAGCGGGCGCCATTGCCCAGATTCAAAGAAAATGGCGTGTTAGTAAAGAACCTACGTTAGCTCTGTCGGATGGGGTTGAATCAGGTAGGTGAAGCTGAATAGGAATTAGGCTGCAAAGTATAATGAGGTTGCTTTCATTATAGCACCGGTTACAAAAGTAGTCAACAGATTACCAACACCTTTGTTGCAATAATTTGTAACGACTTGTTAGGTGAGCAGCGCCTGGAAACTCAAGTATAGCGATGCCACCTGGACCTAGGCCGACTCCTTTCCATGGCGGCATGAATAGCCCGAAGTCATCCTATTTCAAATCGGTTCTCGTATGAGGCCGGTCGGCAACCAGCCTCTACAGCGGCATATACATGTAGGCGCCGGTTGCTAACCGGCGCCTACATGTATCCCCGGCAAGATTCCCGCCGGCTACGGGTTCATGGCCTGGTAGAGGATCTTGCTCAACTGGGCGCGCGTCACCGGGTTGCCGGGCCGGAACGTGCCGTCGCCGTAGCCGGAGATCACGGTGTGGTTGAATGCCGTCTCGATATAGCTGTAGAACGGGTCGCTGCGCGGTACGTCAGTGAAGTGCGGGCCGCCCGTCGTGTTGGCGGCCCAGCCGAAGGCGCTGACGACCATCTTGCAGATCTGGCCGCGGGTGACGGTGTTGCCGGGGCGGAAGGTGCCGTCGCTGTAGCCGCTGATCACGCCGTGGCTCTTCGCCGTCTCGATGTAGCCGTAGAACGGATAGCTCGTAGGTACATCGGTGAAGGAGGGCCGGGCCGGGTTGGCGACGGTCCAGCCGCGGGCCACGACGATCATTTTGGCGAGTTGCCCGCGCGTGGCCGTGTTGCCGGGGCGGAAGGTGCCGTCGCTGTAGCCGGAGATGATGCCGTGCGCCGCCAGGTACTCGACATAGGTGTAGGCCCAGTTATCGGGGCAAACGTCGCTGAAGCGGGCCGTGCAGTTCACGTTCACGATGTATTGCGGGCGCGTGCTGATGGTCAGCGGGATCGTGCCGTTCGTGGCGACCACGCGCCGGGTGCCGCCGTCCCGGTCGATCACATCCACCTGCGCGGTCTCCACCGGGTAGTTGAGCGTCACGCTGTCGTTCACGCGCCAGACCATGTGGAAGGTGGAGCCGGCGCGCGTGAAGCGGTAATCAAAGCCGGCGAAGTCGGAGTTGTCGGGCTGTTGCGGGCTGCCGCCGGGGATCATCTGCGGTCCGGTGCCCAGCAGCGCCGCGCCGTCGAGCATGCGCTGGGCCGTCTGGTAGGCGGCGTAGGCCGGCTTGGGGCTGAGGTCGTCACGGACAATCGCCATGCCGCCGTAGAGGTTCGTCGGGTTGTTGAATTTGTCCTCGAACTGGAACCAGTCGAACTGGGCCAGGCGCGGCGTGGCCGCAGCGATGCCGTACATGCGGGCCAGCATCGACGCCTGGGCATCTTCCGACCAGACTACGCCGATGTTGGGATTGCAGGGATTACAGGTGCTGCGCCCGTCTTCCGTGACCCAGAGTTCGCTGGGCCGCCCGCCATGGCCGTTGATCCAGTCGTTCATCATGTTCAGCCGGTACTGGAAGTTCTGGACCACGCTGTCGGGCCGCAGGGCTTCGGGCACGCGATCCGGCATGTAGGTGTGGATGGAGAGGGCGTCGAAGTTGATCGCGCCGCTCGATGCGGCCACCACCTGGTTCAAGAAGGGCAGGCCCTCGGTGTTGACATCGTGGATGTAGATGCCGCCGATAAGCACGCGGGCGGTCGGGTCCACCGACTTGACGGCCTGGTAAGCGCCCGCCAGCAGCGTCGCATAATGGGCGGCGCGGTCGCAGTTGTTCAGGCAGTTCCAGGTGGCCTGGTGGTTCGGCTCGTTCCAGATCTCCCATGTATGGATCTGGTTCTTCCAGCGACCAACGGCGGCGCGGACGAAGTCGAAATAGTCGTTATAATTGCGCGGTTCATACCAGAAGTAATCGCCCGCACCGGGGTTGCTGGACGCCCATTTCGGCGTGGTGAGCAGCATGCCGACGACGTTGATGCCGTTAGCGGTATCGAGGTTCAGACGGCTGTCGTAGACGCTCCAGTTGAACTGGCCCTTGGCGTTTGGCTCGATGTTGGCCCAGGACAGCTCTTCCCGCGACCACTTGACGCCGCCTTGCGCCGCCATGGTCGCCAGGGCGCTCGCCTGCGCGTTGCTCCTTTCCAGGCCGGTCAGATAGAGGTTCATGCCGAAGAGCGAGACCGGGGCGAACGCCGCCGGGGCAGCAGGCTGGGCGGGGCCGGGTGGCACGGGCGTGGCATAGCCGGTGCCGGGCGTGGGATAGGGCGTGAGTTGTGGCGGGCGTCCACCAGAGGCGGTCTGGGCGGCGGCGCCCGCCGCGCCGAGGATGGTGAGGCCCAGCAACGCCAGGCCCAATAGGGACAGCAACGATGATTTGCGCATGGTTACCTTTCTTAACTGTTGCGCCCGGTCGGGCCGGGGCAGCGGTCGAGTAGCGGTACAGCGTTGTGAGTATACCGAATTGCGGAAAGCCGCCGCAAATCAGGGCGGCCCGGTTGTCCGCCTCTTGTAAGGGCCGGGCAACCCTTCCGAAGCCCGCCTACCGCGCTGGGTGATGAGGCGGCGCAGGCGGCCTTTGTTGATGTAGCCCGCCCGTTGACGGGGCGGGCGGCGCTTGCAACGCTGCAACGGCGGCGCCTGCCAATCCGTAGCAAATGTGATACAATATGCTTGATTAGCAAGAGGAGGCGGCGGAGAGGCGATGATTCTGGTACTCGATGGCGTGCTGGCGGTGGTGCTGCTGCTGTTTGTGCTGGTGGGAGC
>JAICKM010000501.1 GCA_025927935.1 Chloroflexia bacterium
CCAGCCGCGGCCCGGCCCAGGCGTGGCAAATCGCCGTCGCCCTGGCCCCCGACCGCGTGCCCACCCCCGCCGCGCTCGCCGCCGCCTGCCGCGGCCTGGTCCTGGTCCGTGTCCACCTGCCCGGCGTGCCTTAGCGAGTGCGGAGTGCGGAGTCGAGACTAGCGACGAGGGAGGGGTTAAAATCGGGACTCTGGGGCGGGCGCGACGGCCCGATTAAGATCGGGACTTCACGCAAGCGCGGGGGGCCAGGGCGACCCGGAGTCCCGATTAAAATCGGGCCGGGGGCTTAGCCCCATCACGCCAAGCTCGGGCGGGTGGATCCGCTGGTGCAGATGTTCAAGGAAGGCGGCGACCAGATGCTGGCTCGCATGCCCATGGTGCGCCGGGCGCGCCTGATGACCGACCTGAGTGGCCGCTTCTTCACGGTCGTGCTGGAACTCGAATTCGAGACCCTAGCCGACTGGGAGGAATATCGCCGCGAGGCGTTCGGCAACCCCGACACCCAGCAGGCCATGGGCGACACCATGAGCGTGATCGAATCGGGCCACGGTGAACTCTATACCCTCGAATGGAGCGCCAGCGCATAGCAGGCGTCCACAGCCCCAGGGGCGGCCCGGCCTGCAAACGTCCCCGGCCCGCGGGAGGGATTGTCCTGCCCGCGGAACCGGGGCCGCGCTACCAGCGGCCGGTAGAGTTACTCCCTAACAGGGCGGCGATACATCCGCGAAGGTCGCCAGGTAGGTGTAGTGCCCGTGATAGCCGATGGATGGCACCTGCCGAGCGAACCAGGAGAGGAACGCCTCGTCCTGCGGGTGGTAGGTCACTCCGTTCGGCATCGGGAGCGCGAAGGCCGTCCCGACCAGCGGGTCACCGGTTTCTAGAACCGCGGTGCAGCCGTATTGCGGCGCGGACGGCACCGACCACGGCGGCACCCCGTTGTTCACGAAGGGATCGTTCATCCACTCCGAGACTTCGTGGCTCAGGCCGTCGACGTCGGCCAGGTTCGCCGTCCCGAAGACGTTTTCCGTCAAGTACGAGGCGAAAATATAGGTCTGCACCGCCTGCTTGCCGCTCGGCGTGACACCGCCCAGCGCGTTGTGATAGCCGAACACGCAGCAGTTGCCGGGATCCTGGATATACAGCACCGTGTTGTTGGTGAGGAAGACGGGCAGGCTCAGCGCGTTGATGTGCAGCGCGCTCATGAGCTGGATCAACTGCGCATCAAACCAGTCGATATCCACCAGCCCGACATTCTCCCCGGCGAAGTCCTGCACGACGAATCCCTTGTCGGCCGGTATGTGGAGTGTCTGGGTGGCGAGCAACCCCGGCCCGCCGAGCAGCACATGGTAGCCGGGGCTGGTAGTCGAGACGTAACTGGCGAACTCAGCCCGCTGGATGGCGTCGGCCACCTGGGTCACGTCATGCGGGGCCGCGCCGCCCGTCCCCGCGCCCACGTCGGTCGCCTGGAACATAGGCGACTGGATGGTCAGGCCGGCTTTGGCGCTCCCGTCGAGCACCGTGCCGTCGGCGAACACCAGACGCATAGGAATCAATTTCACCGGCACCGAGGTGGTTTTGGAGCCGGCAGCGGGGTCGGTGCCCACCATGGTGTAGGGGTACGTAGTGCCCTGATAGCTAAACGACCCGCTCCAGTATTTGATCGTCTCGGTATTGCGGCGGACGGAACTGCCGCGCGCGTGGGCCGTGGACAGGGGCCGGGCGTTGGGGGGCAGGCCCGCCCGTTGCGGCGCCACCTGAGCTGCGCGAGCGCCTGGTGCGCTGCCGGCGGCAGCCAGGCCGATCACGGCGAGTAAGAGGGCCGCGCAAGCGCGAACCAGAACGTACAGCCGGCGGTTCCAACCCGGATGGTGACGAAACATGCTGGTAATCCTTTCCGTGCAATTGTGAACCTCATGCCGCAAAGAGGACCGGACACGCAGGCGCCCCCACGATCGCCCGTGGCTCGCGCATCCGAAGGATTCCGCTATGGAATTTATACTGGCATACGCATTCCTCCTTTCTGGCTATTGGGGATCGCGGCCAGGACACCCCGGTGGAAGGCGGAGGCCGGCGGGGCGGCGAGAGACAGTGCCGGGTGGCGGCGCGTGCATTGCAGGCACCCGTGACGCGGCGCTGCCGCCGCTCGTCTCCGGTAACTAGTTGGGGGGATCCGCTTCGGCGCCGCTAGCGGCGCCATGCCAAGGGCGTTCCGGCGCTGCCTGCCGGTTGGCGCGTGGCTCCCGGCCGCGTGGAGTCATACGCCTGAAGGCACGCTGGTTTCCTGAGTCCAGCGCATGCGGTGCTCTCTACAACGGGGCGATAATCATTGGAGCAGGATCTACTATGAGGCGTATTATAGCACTTGCATATACTGGAGTCAACTAGTAATCACCATACTGCCGCCGACCTGCCAGGCTCGTTGCCCTCCTTCCCAGCGTGGGAAGGAGGGTGCGATCGCCCGGCCCCGCGGCGTGACGGAGACGAGATGGAGGCGCTATGTATCTAGCCGCGTCAGCCCCAGGTGTTGATCTTGACCGGGTGCAGCGTGACTACGACGCGGCTTTCGCCGGGCCGGTCGTTGTCGCGCAGGTCGGCGCCGCCGTACTTGGCGCCCAGCTTGGTGGCGAAGGTGTAGTCCGGGTCCGGCTGGATGTCGGCGCGGGCGCGGATCTCGACCGTGCGATAGGGGGTGGCCGGGTCGAAGATGAGCAGCGTGCATTCCGGGTGCGCGCGCAGGTTCTTCACCTTTTGGCGCGTGGTGTTCAGCGACAGGCGTACCAGGCCGTCGTCGTCCAGCAGGAACCACAGGCCGGTCACTTGCGGATAGCCGTCCGCGCCCGCGGTCGCCAGCACGGCGACCGGCGCGGAGAGCAGATCCTGGTGAGATGCAGGGACAGTAGGCATAACAAATGCTCCTGGGCGGCGCCAGGGCCGCCCCACGAGCGCGGCGGGCCGCGCAACAGTTGGACACACCGGCGCTATCAGCATAGACCCTGCCACTGGCCCGCCGCCCGGCCCCCACAAAGGCGCCCCCGGCCCAGAGGGACCGGAGGCGTGGGGGGGCAGGCCCGTTGCGCTAGCGCGGCGTGTAGCCCAGGTCGGCCAGGAGCCCCTGCTCGATGGCAAACCGCTCGGCGACCGTTGCGCCGCCGTGTTGCACGCGCACGGTCTCCGCAATGCTCTGCAGCACGGAGGCGGGCGCGTAGTCAGGCAGAGCCACGACCGCGGCCACCGGCAGAGGCGGCGGCGCGGCGGGGAGCGAATCCAACCAGGCGCGCAGCGCGGGGGTATGCGCCCGGTAATGCTCGTAGGAGTGAGCGGCGATGAACTGCCAGGGCGTCCAGGTGGCCGGCATCGTCGGGAACCGCGCCGGATCGTGCGCGGTATCCGCGTCGAGGGCCTGGACGGCGGCCAGCAGTTGGGCAAAGGCCGCCTGCGCGGCGGCGCGCACCTCGGCCAGGGGGCGCTGTTGCTGCTCGCGATACAGGACCAGGTTGCGCTGGTACTCCGGGATCTGCCACAACCAGTCGCGCTCCGCGGGCTGCGGCCCCGCCTGCAACACGGCGGCCGTCTCCTGCTCATACCAGGCGACGTGGGCCATTATATCCTTGGGCGACTCCTGGAGGCCCGGCAGCGGCGCGCTCATGCGGGCCTCGCCGATCTCGGCCAGCAGCGCGTCCCAGGCGCGGCGCTCCGTTTGCAGCGTGGCGAGCACCTGCGCTTTGGTCAATTTTGCGTCCATCGCGGTTATCTCCTTCGGCCCGCGCGGCGGGCGGGCCAGCAGAGCCGGCCGCCGGAGGACACTCAATCGCGTCCCCGGCCGTCGTCACATAGAATGGCCCCTGTTACGGGCCGAGGCGCACATCCTGGCAGTCGAACACCATTTGCAGCAGCAGGTTCTGCTTGTAGAGCGTGAGGCCCTGCGCCTGGGCGGTGATCAGCACCATCTGGTTGAGGGTCAGCGGGCGGTCATCCTCCAGCCGCCCCACAAAGCGTTCGACACACCCGCTCCGGCGGGCCGTCTCCAGCGACCGGCGCGGGTCTACCCGGTACTGGTGGACCAGTTGCTCCCAGGCGGGATAAGTTTCGGGGGCAAAGCGGCCCTCGCAGGCCAGCAGGTAGCGGCCGGTGATGTAGTGGGTCAGGATAGCGCGGGACTGGATGCGGCCCCCACCGGGGAACACGATCTCGCCCTGGGCGCGGTAGGTCTGCGCGATCGCGCCATAGCTGGGCTTGCGCTGCATAGATGATCCTCCTGGGCGCCACGGGACGCCGGGCCGGGGCATCGTTCCCGGCGGCGGGATGGGGGCGCGGGCGCGCGTCGATTGCGGTAAGCGTGGCGCCCAGCGGGGGGGCGCCGTCCGGGTGGAGCGAGGCAAACTGTCAGCGTCGCGTGGACCGCACTCGTGCGCGAGCGCGCCGGGCGGAGAAACGGGAGCGGAAGCGGCGGGGCAGATCCAACAGTTTATTATACCATGCCTGTCAAGCGCGCCCGCCCGCCGGGGTACGCGGCGGGCGTTTGCACAGGCGCGGCGGCATCCCGGTCACCCCCCTTCCGCGGCGGGAAGGGGGGTTGGAGGGGCGGTTGGGCGTCAGGGCGGCGCGCAGGCGTAGTGCTCGATGAAGGGGCCGGCGCTGTCCTGCCCGGCGACCCAGAGGTCCGTGGCGTTCACCACGGCCACCGTGTACAGGCCGCCGCCCGCGGTCCCGGCGGGGCTGAGGCTCCATTGCAGGCCGTCCCAGTGCTCCACCAGGGGGTAAGGGTTGGTGCCCCAGCCCACGGCCCAGATATCGTGCGGAGTCACTGCGGCAATGCCGAACAGGAAGCTGTCGCCGGCATCGGGGCTGGGCACGACCGTCCAGCGCGTGCCGTCCCAGTGCTGGATGAGCGTGTGACCGTTGTCCAGCTCGTCAAAGAACTGGCCCGCCGCCCAGACATCGTCGGCGGCCAGGGCGGTGACGGCGGCCAGCCGGGTTTCGCGGGCCGGGTCCTCGCCGCCGGGCACGATAGTCCACTGCGTGCCGTCCCAATGCTCGATGATCGTGCGCTGGCCGCCGCCCACGGCCCAGATATCGTCCGCGGCGACGGCGGCGACGCTGATCAGCGCATTGTCGCCGCCGGCCCGGCTCGGGCTGGGCACGATGGTCCACTGCGTGCCGTCCCAGTGCATCACCAGGCTGGTCAGGTAGCCCGCGTTGGGGTAGGTGCCCACGGCCCAGATATTATCGGCGGCGAGCACGGTGAGGGCGCCCAGGCTTCCGGCGGCGTTCGGCGGGTTAGGCGCGTGGACCAGCGTCCAGCGGGCGCCGTCCCAGTGCGCGATCAACGTGGCGCTCGTCGACGAGCCGACCGCCCAGACATCGTCCGCGGCGACCGCGGCCACCGCGTTGAGCCAACTGGCGCCGGTCG
>JAICKM010000455.1 GCA_025927935.1 Chloroflexia bacterium
GAGCAACTCGACTGGCAGCCGCCCGACGTGATCCTCTATCCCACCGGCGGCGGGGTGGGGCTGATCGGCCTCTGGAAAGCGTTTCAGGAACTGCGGGCGCTGGGCTGGATCGCGGGCGATGCGCCGGTGCCGCGGCTGGTGGTGGTGCAGGCGGCGGGCTGCGCGCCGGTGGTGCGCGGTTGGGATGGCGGTATGGACACGACCAGCTTCTGGGAGGGCGCGCACACGGTGGCCGCCGGGCTGCGCGTGCCGGGGCCGCTGTCGGGGGGGCTGATGCTGCGCGTGCTGCACGAGACGAAGGGCACGGCGCTCACCGTAGAGGACAGCAGTTTGCTCCTGGCGCTGGGCGAACTGGCGCGCGCCGGGTTGTGGGTCTGCCCGGAAGGGGCCACCCTGTTGCCGGCGCTGCGCCGCCTGCGGGCCGCCGGGTGGATCAAGGCGGGGGAGCGGGTGGTGCTGCTGAATACGGGCGCGGGGCTAGTGTATCCCGAGGTGACGCCGGTTTAGGCGCGGCGCGAGCCGGTTTCAACCCGGCTCCTACACCGATGGCCGGGTTGACGGGCCGGTTTCCAACCGGCCCCTACACGGACAATGCCGCAGGACGGGCCGGTTCCAAACCGGGCCCTACGTGGGCGATTCGGGCGCGGGGCTGCTAGAGCTTTTCGATACCGAGTTCGGCGGCTTCTTCGCGAGGGGTGTGATGGACGTGCTCGCGCAGGCGGTCGGCGCTGCCCGCCGGGGCGGCGGCGACGGCTTCGTCGGCGTCAGCCTGCATCTCGCGCATGGAGACGCGCTGGCTCCAGAAGGCGAGGCCGCCGACCAGCAAGGTCGCCAGCAGTTGCGCGGCATGGAAGACCAGGGCGAAAGCGACGGCCATGTCTTTGTCAATGCCGGGCAGGATCAGCACCAGCGCGGTCAGGATGAGCGCCTCATAGTTGCCGACATTGCCAGGCATGGCCGGGATCAGCAGCCCCAGGTTGACTATGGCGGTCATGAGCAGGAGGGCGCTGACGCTGGGCATGTCGATCTGGAACGCGGCCAGCGCCGCCCAGAACATGCCCGCCGCCGTGATCCAGACCAGCAGCGAGATCGCCGCGCTCTTGAGCAGCGGTCCCGGCTTCTCGAAGACGCGCAGCCCGGCGCTGAAGGTATGGACCAGCCGCACAGCCAGGCTGCCGATGCGTTCGGGCACCGGCAGCACTTCCACCAGGCGGGCAGTCAGCGCGACGACGCGGTCGGCTTGCCAGTGGAAGATGAGCAGGCCGCCAAGCGCGAGGCCGAGCACCAGCACCGCGACGAGTCCCAATTGCTCGGCCCGGCCCTCGCCGATGCTGAGCGCGGGGATCCCGGCGACCAGCAGCACCAGCAGGGCCAGCCCGTCAAACAGCTTCTCGATGACCACGGTAGCGAGGATGGTCGTGCGGCTGAGGCCGCTGCGCCGGCTCAGCAGGTGGGCGCGCATCAGGTCGCCGGCCCGCGCGGGGAAGAAGGTGTTGAAGAAATAGCCGGTCATGGTCATGCCGAACAGGGCGGGCACGCCGGGGGCGGCGGCCATGAGGGGGGCGAGCAGGTGGCGCCAGCGCCAGGCCATAAATGCATAGGCGCCCACCATGCCGATCATGGAGAGCGCCAGCAAGCCTAGATTTACGCGACCGAGGTGGGTGGGAATCTCTTCCCAATTGACGCCTCGCAGCACCAGATAGAGACAGATGGCGCTGACGACGACGCCGGCCAGGATTTTCTTCACTCGGAGTTATGCCACCTCTTATTTGCCGCCGAAGAGGCCGCGCCGCGGCTGCGGGCCGTTGGCCGCGCCGGGCGGGACCGGTTTGCCATGCGGTTTGCCGCGCCGCTGGTACGCCTCTTCGAGGATGTGATCGATATCTTCGTTGGTGAAGAGATACGCCTCGCTGATCGTCCGGAAGCCTTGCCGGTTGGCCGTGTAGACCAGCCCGCGCACCAGGATGCCCTCTTCCAGTTCGATGATGCAAACTTCCTTGAAGTTGTGCTCGTCGATGAAGTGCCCGATAGCACGCAGCACATCCTCGTAATCGACCCGGCCAGTTCCGGTGTAATTTAACATCGCTGACCTCCCAGCTACCTACGCTAGCGTGCGGGAACGGGCGCTCGTTCGTCTCAACCCAACGTGCAGAGCCGGCCGAGCCGGAAATTCAGTTACGGCGTCTACATAATCGTTAACGTCATTATAGCATAACGGATTGCAGGCGCGCAAAAGTACGGGCCATTTCCGCCCCGTAGGACTTTGTAGCCGGGCACGGCGGAGTCAAACCTCCCCAACAGCCGCCGGCTCGCCCAGCACCCGCGCCAGCTCGCGGCGGCGATCCTCGCTCTGCGCCACGTAGTCGATGAAGTAGCGAAAGACCGGCTCGCCAAACTCGCCGACCAGGCTGTCCAGCACATTTTTGACGACCAGGTTGATGAACGCCTCCTGGTCGAGGGCCGGAGTATAGACGAAGCTCATGCCCACTTTGCGCCGGCTGAGGATGTTCTTGTCATACAGCCGGCTCATGGTCGTCATGACGGTGGTGTAGGCAATTTTGCCGTTTTCCCGCTGGCGGCTGATCTGTAACTCCTGATGGACATCGGATGCCGTCGCGTGCTTCATCTGCCACACGATCTGCATGATCTGGGATTCCAGGGGGCCAAGCACCGTGGTGATGCCGTCCTGGGACGGATTGAACTTGAACTTCAAGGATCCGTTGCCGGACCCGTCCTGCGCCGCCATGCTCTGCTCCTTTACTGCATCGTCCCTGGCGCGGCCCCGGCAACGTGGCTTGCCCCCCGGCGGTTGCCCGCCCCCGGCCCGCGCGAATCGTGAATCCTATTCTAGTCGGTTTTCCGGTAAATGAATAGTATCTTAGGACGGAATGTTACGGGTGCGTTGTCGCCTGCTGCGGTCGCGGGGTCCGGCCCGCCCCGGTGCTTCTGCATTATACGCACGCGGACGGCCGCACTCAAGGGGGGCTTGTGGCGCCGGGGGATGATAGGGTATAACTGGGCACGCGCCCTGCCGCCGGCATCCCGCTGCTGCTGCGCGACGGTAGCACCAGCTTCATCTACGGCCCCGGCGGGCAGGTGCTGGAGCAGATCGACGGCACGGGCGCGGTGTACTACTACCATGCCGACCAATTGGGCAGCGTGCGCGCCCTCACGTCCCAGGCCGGCGCCGTGGCCGCCACCTATGCCTACGACGCCTACGGCAACCAAACCGCCAGCACCGGCAACGTCTACAACCCGCTACGCTACGCCGGGGAGTACCAGGACACCGAGAGCGGCTTCTACTACCTGCGCGCCCGCTACTACGACCCGGCCACGGCGCAGTTCCTGACCCGCGACCCCCTGGTCGCTGCCGGCGAACCGGGGTATAATTATGCCAGCGGTTTCCGGCGTGGATTTGGTTGCTTAGGACGCCGGGGCGGGGAAGGAGACAGAGCGATGCCGTTGTATGAGTATGTGTGCCTGGAGTGCCATACGCGCTTTGAGCGCCTGCGGGCCTCCGGGGAGCGGGATGCGGCGGTGACCTGTCCGCAGTGCGCGGGCACGCGGGCCAAGCGGACGATTGCCGCGTTTGCCACGCTGCGGGCCACGGGGAGCACCGGGGTGGCGGAGTCGGGCGGCGGGGGCTGCGGCTGCGGGGGCAACTGCGGCTGCGGGCGCGCGCACACGCAGGCTTAGAATGCCTAACAGAACCCGCTCGATTGGGTAGCGTCAGGCATGGCACCACCACTGCTGTCGGACGAGTTTATGAGGAGGTTTGTATGAGCCAGCGTGCAAAGAAGGGCCAGGGACTCACGGACGAAGAACGCGGCGCGATGAAGGCGCGCCTCAAGGAGTTGAAGGCGGGCGAGGCGGACGGGGAAAGCACCGTACTCGCCAAGATCGCCGAGATGGGCGAATCGGATCGCGCCCTGGGCGAGCGGCTCCATGCGATCATCACAGCCAGTGCGCCCGGCCTCACGCCGAAACTCTGGTACGGAATGCCCGCGTATGCCAAGGACGGCAAGGTTGTCTGCTTCTTCCAATGCGCGCAGAAGTTCAAGACGCGGTACGCGACGCTCGGCTTCAATGACACGGCGCGCCTCGACGACGGCGCCATATGGCCGGTCGCCTACGCGCTGACGGAGTTGACCGCCGCCGACGAGGCCCGGATCGCCGCGCTCGTGCAGCAAGCGGCGAGTTGAGGGCGCGCGGGCTGCCGCGCAGCCCGGTCGCGGCCTCTGCCGGCAATCAGGTCTGACTGGTACATTGGAAAAGACGTTTTGTTCGGCGTAGTTAGTTGCCGGGCGCGGCCTGGGCGTAGCGCCACTTGAGGTCGAGCGCCGTCTTGGGCAGCTTGAGCCAGTCGGCGGTCTCGGTGTGGCGTGTCACTTTAATCACGATTTTTTCGGTGGGGTCTTGCTGCAACAGGGCAATGACCCCCCCTTTGCGTTCCAGGGCGTTCTGTAAGGTGGCCGGGTCGCCGATGGCTTCGAGGATGTAGGGTTCGCTGATCGGCTGCTTATCGACCTGGAGTTGCTGGTTGTCATCGCCTTCGATCACCGAGCGGGTGATCAAGCGCACGCCGTTGACGGCGATGGCCTCGGCGGCGGAGGCACGCAACTCGTTGACCAGGTCCTGCAACACCTGAGTGGCGTTCTGGGCGCCGGTGACGCGGACGGTGACGCCGGGGCCGGTGAGATCGACTTCGCCGTTTGCCATGCGCATTTGCTGCAAGTCTTTGATCAGGCTGACGATGCTGGAGCCGCCGTTGGCCGTTTGCTGGTAGCGGGCGATCTCGGCCTGGAGCTGCTCCAGACTGGCGCGCTGGCGCTGGTTGCTGGCGTAAAGCTGGCTGATATAGCTGGCCTGGTCGTTGGGCGACTGGGCGAGGACGGTGCGGTCGATGCGCTGGCTGCGGAACTGGGGCACCATGAGGAAGCCCAGGATCAGGCAGACGGCGGAGACCAGGATGCGCGCACGCCAGTTTTGCATCAGAATTCCCTAGGGCGAAGCCGGAGTGGCCGCCGGCGTGGGATCGTCCGCGCTGTCGGCTGGATGGGCATTTTTCAGGGCAACGGCGCCGCTGTAGGCCGGAACCGGCACTTTGGCCGCCTTCTGGATGGTGACGGGCAAGTCATAAATCTGCGCTCGCTCGTTGAACTGGCGCATCTGGGGCGAGTTGCGCAGCCCTGCTTCCAGCGCGTCGGGGTTGCCGATGGCGTGGACCTCATAGGGCGGCGACAGGCGGGTGGCGTTGGCGATGACCGTCGTGCCCACGCAATAGAGCGGCGAGTTGGACAGGATGCGCTCGCCGTTCATCGAAATGGCCTCGGCGCCGCCGGCCCAGAGCGTGTTCAGCACGTCGCGCAGCATATAATCGTGCAGAATGTAATTGTTAGGGTCCTCGTTCTGGGGGATGACGGCGGCGGTGCTGTCCTGGAAGGTGGCGATGACGCCCGGCCCCTCCAGCGGCACCAGCCCGGCGGTGATGCGCTCGGCGTTGATGGCGGCGGTCAGATCGCCCAACTGGTCTTTCTCCTGGGCGGTGGTGGCCTGGAGTTTTTCCAGTTGCGCGCGGGCGTCGATCAAGCCGCGCTTGAGGTCGGCCTGCTCGTTCTCCAGGTTAGTGATGGTGGAGGCGATGGTCTCGCGGTTGCTTTCGCGGGTGATGGGCTGCTGGATCAAGTCGCTACGCTCCTGCCACTTCAGCGCGATCAAGCCGCCGCCCGCCAGCCCGGCCAGGGCCAGCACGAATGAGAGCGCCACAACATGCGCGCCGGGCAGGGCGATATGGCGCGGGCGGGTTTCGCGCAAAGCCGGCAATGTGAAGGGCGAGCGAGCCATGGGCAGGTTCCTGGGTACGATCTGTTCGCGCTGCTGTTAATTAGACTACCGGGGCGCCCGAAA
>JAICKM010000915.1 GCA_025927935.1 Chloroflexia bacterium
CGATTTGAGCGGGGTGTCGCTCGGCATCAGCGTCGATCCACAGGAGATGGAGGAGTGGGTTGCGGGCCAGGGGCCACAGGAGCATTAAGCTATGCTGACATACTATAGCTTGCGCATCGGTCTGCTGCTGGCCGCCGTCATCCCGTCACGGCTGGCCTACCTGATTTGCTCCATTGTGGGGAACGTGGCGTTCTACTCCAACGGCGCGGCTCGCCGCGCGGTGCAGGACAACCTGCGCCATGTATTTGGCCCCGGTATGAGCCGGCGCAAGCTCAACCGGGTGGCACGGTTCGTGTTCCGCAACACGGCCAAGAATTACTACGAGTTGCTGCGGCTGCCCGAGATGAGCGCCGGCGATCTGGAAAAACGAGTGACGGTAATCGGCATCGAGCGTATTGACGCGGCCCTGAAAGCCGGGCGCGGGGCGATTATCTTCTCCGGCCACATCGGCAACTTCAACCTGGTGGCGCAGGTGGCTGGGGCGCGCGGCTACCCGACCAACATCGTGGCCGAGCAAATGGAGCCGCCCAAGCTGCATGAGCTTGTCAACGGGCTGCGTTCGCGCTTCGGGCTGAAGATGATCCCGCTGGGACCGAGCGCCGTGCGCGGCATCTACCACGCCTTGCGGGCGAACGAAATCCTGGGCCTGGCCGCCGACCGTGACCTGACCGCCAACGGCATCCCGGTCGAGTTTTTCGGCGAGACGACTGAACTGCCCTCCGGCCTGGCGGCGCTGTCCCTGCGCCTGAACGCGCCCTTGCTGCCGGTCCATGTCGTCCGCAAGGCCAACGACTCGTCTGTCGTGACGATCTATCCGCCCCTCGAACTGGCGCGCAGCGGCAACCGCGAGGCCGACGTGCAAGCCGGGACCGCGCAAATCGCCGGGATACTCGAGGGAATGATCCGCAAGACGCCGGAGCAATGGGTGGTGCTGCAACCGGTCTGGCCCGACGATCCCCCGGCCACGCCCGCGCCTGCCTCTAAAGAGGCAGCCCCACCCGCCGAGGACGTGCCGGATCGCCAGTTGACCCGCGCCTAGCGAAAGCCGCAGCATGTTCTGCACCCACCTTACGCTCGCCGAGTTTCGTAACTATGCCGCGCTGGACTGTGACCTACCGGAAGGCATCAGCGTGATCCAGGGGGCGAACGGCAGCGGCAAAAGTAGCCTGCTCGAAGCCCTCTACCTACTGGCGACGGCGCGGTCGCCGCGCGCCTCGGTGGATGCCGAACTGGTGAACACGGAAGCCGGCGCCGACCTGGGCCTGCCTCCCTTCGCCCGCGTCGCCGCCGAGGTGATGCGCCGCACCGACCCGGTGGCCCTAGAGGTAATCATCGCCAGGGAAGACAGCCGCAGCCTGAGCATCCCGCCCGGTGACAGCCCCGAGCTGGCCGCCGCCGCGCCCGCCAGCCCCGTGGCGCGCAAGCGCATCAAGATCAACGACATCCCCCGCCGCGCGGTCGACCTGGTGGGGCAAATCAACGTGGTGCTGTTCACGCCCGAAGATGTGGACCTGATGACGGGGGAGCCGTCGCTGCGCCGGCGTTACATGGACATCACGATCTCCCAGGTGGATCATCGCTACATCCGCACGCTCTCGCAGTACAATAAAGTCGTCTTGCAGCGCAACGCCCTGCTGCGGCAGATGCGCGAGCAGGGCCGCAACCCGCTCTCACCCGGCGTGGCCGAGGAGTTGCGCTACTGGGACGAGGAACTGGTGCGCGCCGGGGCGTACCTCGTGCTTCGCCGCCAGGTCTGGGTGACGCGCATGAACCGGCTGGCCGGGGAACTGCACACGCAACTCGTCGGGGTCGATGCCCCGGTCAAGGACGCGGCCTCCGCTCCCTTCAAGGGGCATCTGCAGATGGCCTATGCTTCGGCGGTTGCGCCGCAGGCGCGCGCCGCCCTGGCCCCGGACCTGGGCGCACAGTGGACCAGCCTGCACGCCGAGTGGCTGGCCGATGCCGGAGCGGCGCCCGATGCCGCGCGCATCCACGCACGGATTCCCCACGTGGAGGCCCTGGTCACGCGCATCAGCGAGGAGTTCCTGGCCCAACTGGAGAAACTGCGCGTGGACGAGGTGCGCCGGGGAGTCTCCCTGCTCGGCCCGCACCGCGACGATCTGCGCCTCTCCCTGGCCGGCCTGGCCCTGGGCACCTTCGGCTCACGGGGCCAGCAGCGGACCGCCGTGCTGGCGCTCAAACTGGCCGAAGTCGCCCTGATGCGCGTCGAGACCGGCGACTCGCCGATCCTGCTGCTCGACGACATCCTGTCGGAACTCGATGCCCGGCGGCGCGGCTTCTTGCTGCATACCCTGACCGAACCGCTGGCGCGCACCGAGCGTCCGCCGCAAGTCCTGATTACCACGACGGATTGGACCCCTTTCGATCCCACCTTCCTGGCAGAGGTGGCCCGGTTTGAGGTGGACGAAGGGGACCTCCGCGCGCTCTAGCGAACCGGGACTGGCAGGGTGTGTTATAATAGGTACAAGACCCGCCTTTCCACCCCACCTGAGCGGGCGGGTCCCCCTGAAACACAGGCATTGCGGGAAGGTCCGCTATGGCA
>JAICKM010000351.1 GCA_025927935.1 Chloroflexia bacterium
AGGGCGATTGTCCCGTCCACGTCGATATGGCGACCTATAAGGCCGAGTTCCTGGCCCACTACTACGAGGGCCGCTTGCGCCCGGTGACGGCCTATTCCATCGGCCTGATCCACCGGTGGGCGCGGCTGGCGGCGCGGGCGCCCCGGCTGGCGAACTTCTTCACGCAGACGCCGGGCCTGCGCCGGGTGGTGCAGGTGGCGGGAGGCATCGCGCCGCAGCGCCGGATGCCGCCGTTCGCCGGGCAGACGTTCAAGGCGTGGTTCCGCAAGCGCGAGCGGCGCAACCAGGGCCGCCCGCCGGTCATCCTGTGGGCCGACACGTTCAACAACCACTTCCACCCGGCCACGGCGCAGGCCGCGGTCGAAGTGCTGGAGGATGCGGGCTTCCGCGTGATCGTGCCGCGCGCCGCGCTTTGCTGTGGCCGGCCCCTGTACGACTTCGGCATGCTCGACGCGGCCAAGCGGCTGCTGGCCGGGTGCCTGGATGCGCTGCACCCGGCCCTGGTGCGCGGCGTGCCGGTGGTGGGCCTGGAGCCGAGTTGCGTGGCCGTGTTCCGCGACGAGATGCTCAATCTCCTGCCCAACGACGAGGACGCCCGGCGGCTGCATGACCAGGTGTTTATGCTCAGCGAGTTCCTGGTGCAAAAGGCGCCGCACTACCAGCCGCCGCGGCTGGCGCGCAAGGCCGTCGTGCATGGGCATTGCCACCACAAGGCGATCATGAAGCTGGACGACGAGGAGACGATCCTGCGACAGATGGGCCTCGACTACCAGGTGCTCGATTCGGGCTGCTGCGGCATGGCCGGGGCGTTCGGCTTTGAGCGCGACCACTATGATGTCTCGATCCGGGTGGGCGAGCGGGTGCTGCTGCCCGCGGTGCGCGCCGCGGCGCCCGACACGCTCATTATCACCGACGGCTTTAGCTGCCGCGAACAGATCGCGCAGACCACGGATCGCCGGGCGCTGCATCTGGCCCAGGTTATGCAGATGGCGTTACATGACGGGCCGGGCGGCTCGCCGGGGCACTCTCCGGCGGCGGCGCGTCCGCGGCGGGCTGCGCGCCGCGACCCCCCGCAGCAGGTATAGGAGGCTTTCTATGGGCTTTGACCAGTACCACGAGCCGGCGAACGAACTGCCGGCGGAGGTGCGCACGTTCGCCCGCATGATTCTCTCGCTCATCGAGGAAGCGCAGGCCATCGACTGGTATGAGCAGCGCCTGGCCGTCGAGCCGGACGCCGCCGCGCGGGCGATCATGCAGAACGCGCAGGAGGAGGAGTTTAAGCACTTCGGCATGGACCTGGAGTTTTTGTTGCGCCACAAGCCGAAGTGGCGGGTCGCCATGCAGAACATTTTGTTTAAGCCGGGGGATATTGTGCAGCACGGCCAGCAGGCCGAGAAAGCGGAGGATAAAACGAGCGGCGGCTAGCCGCGATTGCCGGACGGCGCGGGCCGGTTTCAAATCGGCCCCTACACCCGGTTGGGTTCTATATTGGACAAAACATACGCTGGTATAAGCAGCACGCAGGTGCGAAAGGAGCATTATCATGGCAAATCGAACCGCTGATCTGTTGATTGATCGGCTTATCGAATGGGGTGTGGATACGATTTTCGGCTTCCCCGGCGACGGCATCAACGGCATTTTTGAGGCGTTGCGGACGCGGCAGGACAAGATCAAGTTCGTCCAGGTGCGGCACGAGGAGGCGGCGGCGTTCGCGGCCTGCGGCTACGCCAAGTACACCGGGCGGCTGGGCGTCTGCCTGGCGACCTCCGGGCCGGGCGGCGTGCACCTGCTGAACGGGCTGTATGACGCCAAGTCGGACGGGCAGCCGGTGCTGGCGATCACCGGGCACACGTTCCACGACCTGATCGGCACGCACTATCAGCAGGACGTGGACCTGTCGCGGCTGTTCATGGACGTGGCCGCCTACAGCGAGCGGGTGATGGGGCCGTCGCATGTCATCGGCGTGCTGGACGAGGCGATCAAGACGGCGCTGACCCAGCACACCGTGGCCCACGTGAATATCCCCAAGGACATCCAGGAGTGGACGCAGGACGACGCGACCCGCTCAGCGGCCAACATCCCGCAGCACAGCGCCGACCTGATGGCCCGCTCCATCTCCATGCCGAGCCAGGACACGCTGAAGGCCGCGGCGGCGATCATCAACCACGGCTCCAAGGTGGTGATCCTGGCCGGGCGCGGCTGCCTGGGCGCGCGGGAGGAAGTGTTGAAGCTGGCCGACCAGGTGGGTGGCCCCATCGTCAAGCCGCTGCTGGGCAAGGCGGTCGTGCCCGATGACAGCCCGTACACCACGGGCGGGATCGGCTTGCTGGGCACCGCGCCCTCGCAGGACGCGCTGAACGAGTGCGACACGCTGATCATCTGCGGTAGCAGCTTCCCCTACATGGAGTTCTACCCGAAGCCGGGCCAGGCGAAGATCGTGCAGATCGACCGCGATCCGGAGCGCATCGGCCTGCGCGCGCCCGCCGACGTGGGCCTGCTCGGCGACTGCAAGACGGTGTTGCAGGCGCTGCTGCCGCTGATCGACAAGAAGAAGGACCGCAAGTTCCTGGAGAAGGCGCAGGAGCGGATGAAGGACTGGCGCAAGCTGATGGACGAGCGCGGCCAGCGGACCGATACGCCGATGAAGCCGCAGGTTGTCGCCTACCAGTTGAACAAGCTGCTCGACAAGAACACGATCATCGTCAGCGATACGGGCACCGTGACCACCTGGGCCGCGCGCTACATCGACATCCGCGGCGATATGATGTTCTCGGCGTCGGGGTCGCTGGCGACCATGGCGAACGGCCTGCCCTACAGCGTGGGCGCGGCCATCGGCAATCCTGGGCGCCCTGTGGTCTGCCTGGCGGGCGACGGCGGCTTCACCATGCTCATGGGCGAACTGGCGACGATGGTCAAGTACAAGCTGCCGGTGAAGATCCTGCTTATCAAGAACAACGTGCTGGGCGAGATCAAGTGGGAGCAGATGGTGCTCGAAGGCAACCCGCAGTTCGGCGTGGAACTGCAACCGATTGACTTCGCGGCCTATGCGCGGGCCTGCGGCGCCAAGGGCTACACCATCACCGACCCCAAGCAGGCCGAGTCGATCTTGCGCGAGGCGTTCGCACAGTCCGGCCCGGTGGTGATCGAGGCGGTGGTGGACCCGAACGAGCCGCCGATGCCGGGCAAGATCACCACGGAGCAGGCCATCCACTTCGCGGAGGCCCTGGCCCGCGGTGAGCGCCACCGCATGGACATCATCAAGACGGTGCTCAAGGACAAGGTGCGCGAGGTCGTGTAGACGGCGGGCCTAACCCCCCGGCCCCGGCGAGTGCTGAGTGCTGAGTGCTGAGTGCTGAGTACGACGAGTGGTCAGTGGTCGGTGGTCAGTACGACAAGTGGCGCCGCAGGCAGCCGGGGGCGGTAGGGGCGGACCGGCGTGTCCGCCCCTACCACGGGAAGCTGACGGTGCGCCGCCGGTAAAGGAGTGCGTGATGGGAAAGAAGTTGACCGATCCGGCGGCGTGGCTGGAGGCGGGACTGGCGGTGTTCGGGGCGCTGTTGCTGGGCGGGCTGGCGCTGCTGCTGGGCGGGCGCCTGGGCGGCGATGTGCTGCGCGGCGCGGGGCACCGGGAGGGGCCCCCGGCGGCAGGCAGTGTGCCGGAGGATCGCCACCAGAATATCGGTACGTCGTCGCCACGGTGAGGAAGCCGCCGTCTTGTCGTGCTGAACGGAGCGAAGAATCTCCGTCTTAGGTGCAGGCGAGACGAGACTCTTCGCTGCGCTCAGAGTGACAAGTATGAAGCTCTCTTGTCATGCTGAGCAGAGTGAAGCATCTCGTTTTTCTCCAGACGAGACGAGACTCTTCGCTGCGCTCAGAGTGACACGGACAAGGGCTGCGGAGAGAGGTAGTTGCATGAGTTTGTTGCATCGGAACCGGCATCTGGTCCTGGATGCCGGGCGGGAGATCGCGCTGGCCGAGCGGGAGATCCGCGAAGGGCGGTTTCAGCGCAGCATGGCGCTGATCGCCGCGTTTTCGGCCATCGTCAGCGGCTTTGAGGCGTATGTGCAGCACCAGCGCGGGGCGTTCAGCCACTGGCTGATGTGGACACCCGTCTGGCTGACGCCGCCCACGGCCATCGTGTCGGCGGCAGCGCTGGTCAGCGAGCGGGTGGCGCGGCGGGTGCTGCCGGTGATCGCGCTGGTGTCGCTGGCCGACGGCCTGATCGGCTTCTGGTACCACCTGCGCGGCATCGGCAAGTTGCCGGGCGGCTGGAAGCTGGGCCAGTACAACGTGGTCATGGGGCCGCCGATCTTCGCGCCGCTGCTGACCTGCATGGTCGGGCTGCTGGCCGGGCTGGCCGGGCTGCTGCGCCGCGAACGGCTGGACCTGCCCGCGCCGGACGTGGCGCAGGCGCGCGAGGCGATCCGCCTGCTGGTGCGCCGCGAGGACCCGCCCTCGGCCCTCGCCCGCTTCGCGGCGGCGGTGGCGCATGGGCGCTTCCAGCGGCGCATGGCGCTGACCTCGGCCTTCTTCGCCATCCTGGCCGGGGGCGAAGCCTATTTCGAGCACCTGCGCGGCAGCTACAACCAGCGCGTCATGTGGACGCCGGTGTGGGTGACGCCGTTCATGGTCGTGGCGGCGGTGGGCGCGGCGGCCAGCGAACGCATGGCCCGGCTGGTCTTGCCGGTCGTGTCGCTGGTCACCCTGCTCGACGGGATGCTGGGCTTCCTGCTGCACCTGCGGGGCATCCGCCAGATGCCGGGCGGGTTCGCCAACCTGCGCTTCAACATCACCATGGGGCCGCCGCTGTTCGCGCCGCTGCTGTTTTCGTCGGTGGGCCTGCTTGGCTTCATCGCCGCGCTCTTGCGCCGGAAGGAGAAGTAACGATGAGCAGTGAACGCTATCCCGGCGCCGACAGCCTGGCCCAGCGCGGCCACTGGGACGAGGCCACGCGCCGCGTGATCATGGACCGGGTGCATAACGTGCCGCCGTACCGCTACTTCGCGGGCCACTGGCGGGCCACGCTGGAGGCGCTCTGTGCGCGGGTGATCCCGCAGGATGACCGGCGCCCGGAGGACCGGGTGCCGCTGGCGCCCTGGATCGACGCTCGCTGCTACCAGCACACGATTTCGGGCTTCCGCTTCGAGGACATGCCGCCCGACGAGGTGGCCTGGGAGTGGGGCTTGCAGGGGCTGGACCAGGTGGCCCAGGCGCTGCACCAGGCCGATTTTGTGGACCTGGACGGGCCGCGCCAGGACGCGGTGCTGGAGGCGGTTCGCGGCGGCAACCCGCCCGGCGAGGTCTGGAGCCGGATGCCGGTGCGCCGCTGGTGGGTCTATATCGCGCTGCGCCAGATCACCGGCGTCTATTACGCGCACCCGCGCGCCTGGGACGAGATCGGCTTCGGCGGCCCGGCCTACCCGCGCGGTTATTTTGCGTTGAACAACGGCGCGCCGGAACCCTGGGAGGCCCGCGAGGCCCCGGACGGCACGCGGAGGAATCGGCGGTGAAATTACACGTACATCTGTCGTCGGACTGGGTGCTGGAAACCGAGATGCGGGAATACCGGCCCGGCGAGGAAGTCGACTTTTGCATCATCGGCACGGGGGCCGGGGGCGGGGTGCTGGCCCAGCGGCTGGCTCGCTACGGCTTCTCGGTGGTGGCGCTCGACGCCGGGCCGTGGCACGACACCGAGACCGACATGGTGTCCGACGAGGCCGGGTCGGGGCCGCTCTACTGGAACGACCTGCGCATCACCGGCGGCAGCGAGCCGCTGGAACTGGGCGCGAACAACTCCGGCAAGGGCGTGGGCGGCAGCACCATCCACTACGCGGGGTTCTGCCCGCGCTTCCACCCCTCGGATTTCCGGGTGTACACGCAGGACGGCGTGGCCGCCGACTGGCCCATCGCCTACGAGGACATCGAGCCGTATTACACGCAGATGGAGCGCGAGTATCCCGTGTCCGGCCCGGCCTATTATCCCTGGGGCAAACCGCACAGCTACCCCTATGCGCCGCTGGAGGCGGGCACGGCGGGCCAGCAGTTGATCCGCGGCTGCACGCGGCTGGGCATCCCGGTGGTGGCGGGCGGGCCGGTGGCGATCCCGGCGGGGCGCGTGGGCAAGCGCCCGCACTGTATCATGCGCGGCTTCTGCCTGCTGGGCTGCAAAGTGGGCGCCAAGAGCAGCACCATGGTCAGCCACCTGCCCGACGCCATCGCCCACGGGGCGGAGATCCGCACGCGCTGCATGGCCTATGAGGTGCCGGTGGACGGCGCGGGCCGGGTGACGGGCGTGCGCTACTACCGCACCGACGATAACGGCAAGGTGCACGACGAGCAGCAGCGGGCGCGCGCCGTGGTCGTGGCCGGCTACTCCATCGAGACGCCGCGCCTGCTGCTCAACTCGACTTCGGCGCGGTTCCCCGCCGGGCTGGCGAATACCAGCGGCAAGGTCGGCAAGTACCTGATGGCGCAGGCCGGGCCGGTGGTCTGGGGCCGCTTCGACGAGCCGATCCGCCAGTACAAGGCGCCGCCCGCCTGCGCCTGCACCGAGGAGTTCTACGAGACCGACCCGCGTAACGACTTCGTGCGCGGCTACGCGCTCCAGACGGTCAGCCCCTTGCCCATCGCTATGGCCCATGTGCTGACCGAGGACGGCATGTTCGGCGCGGACCTGCGGGCGGCCATGCAGGACTACAACCATTACGCGGCCCTCGGCGTACTGGGCGAGATCCTGCCCGACGAGCGCAACTATGTTTCGATCCACCCGACGGCCAAGGACAGCCAGGGCATCCCGGTGGCCTATGCCCACTTCAACCTGTTCGAGAACGACAAGCGCATGATCCGCGCCGGCGTCGCCAAAGCGCAAGAGGTGCTGACGGCGGCGGGCGCCCGCACCACGCACCATGTCTACCGCTACGCGCACCTGGTGGGCACCTGCCGCATGGGCTTCACGCCGCAGGACTCGGTGGTCGACCAGTGGTGCCGCAGTTGGGACGTGCCCAACCTGTTTATCTGTGACGGCAGCGTGCTGCCCACGCAGGGGTCGTCGAACCCGGCGCTGACCATCTCCGCGCTGGCGGCGCGCATGGCCGGCTGGGTGCGCACGGCGGCGCGGCGGGGCGACCTGGCGCAGCGCCCGCAACCCGCGGCCACAGGAGGAGGAGGCTGACCCATGTTAGGACTAATCAAAGCTCGCGCGCCCGAATGGCGGGCCGTACTGCGCTGGATCGTGCACTCCTGGCGGCGGCCCGGCGGGGCCGCGG
>JAICKM010000551.1 GCA_025927935.1 Chloroflexia bacterium
CGTGGGGAAGGTGCGCAACTCCACCTGCGGCCGCCCGGCCAGCGCGGCTTGCCACTGCTCGAAGTCGGCCATGGTCGCCTGGTAGTCGCGCTCGCCCTGCATAACCAGCATCGGTTGGGGCAGCGTGCGGGCCACCTCCGCAGGCCGGTAGGCGCGCAGGTCGCGCCAGTAGGACGCGGGCAGGCCCAGCGGCAACTGCTCGGCAGGGGTCGTATCGGGCAACTGCGGATCGCGCAGGCGGGCCACCTGGGCCTCCAGCACGGCCAGTTGTTGTTCCTGTTCCGGGGTGGGCGGTCCGTGGCGCGTGTACAACCGCGTGAACTGGTCCATCAGCATATCTTCCGGTCGCCGCGTGATCCCGTCGAGGATGATCAGCCCGGCGATGTGTGGGTCACGGGCGGCAATGCGCGGCAGTAGCGAGCCGCCGACGCCGTGCCCCAGCAAGAAAATACGCTGCCCGTCGATCTTCAGCATCCCGCGCAACAGGGCCAGCGCCGCCAGCGCGTCGTTCACCACTTCCTCTTCGACGGTGAAATTGGGTTGCAACGGCAGGGTCGCGCCATAGACATAGGTGCGCTTGTCGTAGCGCAGCGCGGCGATATTGGCCGAGGCCAGGCCCCAGGCCAGATCGCGAAACGGCTTCAGCGGTCCCGCCGTGGCGTCAAGATCCTGCGGGCCGGCGCCCTGGATCAGCACCACCGCCGGGAACGGCCCGTCGCCCATCGGCACGCTGACCGTGCCGGGCAGCGTCCACGGCGGGGCGCCGACCTCGACGGCGCGCTCCTGAAAAGCCGACCGGCGCACATAATACGGCGGATCGTACAGCAAGTCCGAGATATGTTCCCCGGCCAGGGGCAACCACTGGAAGCCGGCCACAAACCCGGCGCTGTCGAAGATGACCTGGAGATCCAGGGTCGTGGCCGCAAACTCGCAGGTGTCACGCACGACATCGTGTTGCAACAGCCGGCCGCCGGTGGCCGCCAGGTGCCGCTTCAGCGGCCCGACCTGGTCGATCAGGCGCAGCCAGGCCGACTCCAACGCCTCTGGGGGGACGGCGCCGCGCACATCCGGCGCGAAACTCTCGGCGGCCTCGGCATAATAGCCGCGCGCCAGCAGGTTCACAAAGTGCTGCGCGGCCACTTCGCGCCCGCTCTTGAGCGGATTCGCCATCCCGACAGCCGCCGCCGGCATCGGCAGGATCGGCCCACTCACACCGGGGCCGGCGGGCGCCACCGTGGGTCCGGCAGCCACCTCGCTCACAACCGGGCTGTTTGCTTCCGCCGGGGCCGGAGGGACGCCCGTTTCCACTGAATTATCGCTCCCATTTGCCGCGCTCGCCATGCGCCGACTCCTTTCCACGTATTGACCCGCTGGCGCGCCGGCCGTGCCTTGTCGGGGACGCGCCGGCTGCCGGAGTACGGCCGCATGCCGCAAAATCGGGCAATATATGCTACTATCCGGCAGGCCCGGCCACCGGCCGGCGGTGGCCCGGCGCTGATCATAGGGACTTTGCTGTTAGAACGGCGGCAGCGAGACGTTATCACGGCGCGGCCCGGACCACTCCGGGTGCCGGGGTAAGCTAGTCCGTTACCTCACAGCGGCAACAGATCTGGCCCGTGCCCACCTGCTCGATCCAATCATCTTCCCGCCGGCAGCGAGGACAGGCCGGACCCGCGGGCGCCCAGCGATATAGCCGGATACCGTGGGGGCGCAGTACTGTCTCCAAATCGTTCACCAGATCCCGGTCGGCGGCGGCCTTGGCATGGGCCTGTCGGGCCGCGGCCATCGCTTGCTCCAGGTGCATAAGTCGGTCCTTTCCTGCAACGCCGGCGGACGCTGCTATCTCAATAAACCGGCTGTGCCTGCCGGTCGCTAACTGAAACCTTGCCGCGCAGTATCGACGTGTCCCTGCCGGCGCGGCGCACGATCATGCACGGTATCGCCCGTTATGGCGCAGACCTGCTGAACAACCAGCAAGCACACGGGGCGGGCGTCAGCCTCCTGACCCGCCCCAGCGCTGGTCTTCCGCCAGCAGATGGAACGTGTCATCTGCGTCAACGTCCGGCGCGAGGGTGGACAAGCCGGGGGCGCGCACCCGCCGGCCAGGTTGCTCCTCCTGCCCCAGGTTCGCCAGCATCGTCTCCACCAGACGTTGGAGATAAGCGCTGACCTGGTCCGCGCCGCCTGCCCAGGCGGCCGCTGCCGCGTATGTGTCATCCGCCAGGATGAGGGTAACTTCTTTCGCCATAGCACACCTCCTGGCGCTATAATAGCACACTGCGATCCGCGGCGGTGGCTCCATCCGAGCCCTCTTGCCCCGTAACCTGTCCCCGCTGTGCCCCATTCATGTAAGCAGACGAATCGGCGCCCCGGCGACCGGGCGCATCAAGCTACGCGGATGAGTCGGCGGTGACTCCGCTCTCCGCGGCCAATAGTAGAGGACAACACCATGGCCCAGCCTAATCAATCGCAGCCCAACCAGTATGTGCTGCACGGCGAGCATACCCAGATCACCTATTCGAGCACCAGCTTCGCCGGCAAACCGCAGCTCCACTACCAGGATCAACAACACAACATCACCGCGAATGGAGCGGAAATTCACACGGCGGAAACCGAGATCGGCACGCAAGTCACGGTCCTGATCGAGGTGACGGCCATCCACAATCGTCGCCTCACCCTGCTGATTCCGCACATCAATCTGCGCGGGCAAGAGACGGAAGCGGCGCTGCAAACCATCGCCATTATCACCACCACGCAAACCGAAAGCCTGGCCCCGGTGCGCGAGAGCTATCATGCCGTGAGGGTACACGGCACCGCCCGGCAAGTCGAGTTCTAACCCGGTCAGCCTGCCCCGGCCCCGCGCGGTTCGCTAGCGTATCCCATCGGGCGCACGGGCACGGCCCCTAGCCGCCTCATCCATTCTAGACGGCGGCTGCGGCTATTTGTCACACCCGGCACGGTAAACAGTGGCGGAATCCGTAATCCATCCTGGACGGCGGCTGAGTCTGCTTGTCACTCTGATCGCAGCAAAGAGTCTCGTCTCTCGGTGGGCTGGAGACCAGATGCTGCGGGATGTTCGGTATACCGGGGAAAAAGGGGCAAACGACCGGGCTAGCGCAAGATGGGCCGTGGCTCACGGAAAGGCGCGCGCCAGCCATTCTTGCGGTTCCACGTATGTCCCGGCCACATGAACTTCCCAGTGCAGATGCGGCCCGGTGGCGTTCCCCGTGCTGCCTACCAGGCCCAGCACATCGCCCGTCGCGACCACTTGCCCCACCTGCACGCGGAAGGCCGACATGTGCGCGTACAGAGTGAACACGCCCACGCCGTGGTCCAGCACCACGGCATTGCCGCGGAACTCCATCGCCTGAACCAGCACCACCCGGCCCGGCGCCGGGGCGTAGATCGGCGTCCCAGCCGCGGCGGCAAAGTCCACGCCGCCATGCACGACATACGGCGGCTCGTCATTATACGCTCTGCCTGCGCCGAAGGGCGAGGTCACACGCAGCGGCCCCTGTAGCGGCGGCGCGAAACGACCCGACCAGCGCGGGCCGCCGTTGCGTTGCGCGAAGATGGGCGTGAGGATGGCCCGTTCGGTGTCCCGCGCGCTCGGCGGCGGGCGCGGCCCATTGTAGATCGTGCGCTCGATGGGGTACGGATAGGACCGGATGGGCACCGTCCGCGTGATCTGCTGCTGCGTGCCGTCCGCCGCGCGCAGGGTGATGCGCAACGGCACCGGCCCCGTCACGCCGTCCGGCTCCACGCCGCCCAGCGCCCAGGGCAACGCCAGCGCCCGGCCCGCCACGGTCAGCGTCCGGCAACAGGCGAAAGCCAGCGGCTGCGCGCCGAAAGTCGCGCCCACAACAGTGGCACCGGGCGGGGCCAGCACCTGGATCGCCATCGTGTGTCCTGCGCTGAGCGCGGGCGGTTCCAGCACGACGGCGGCTGACTGCGTGGGCTGCGCCAGCGCGCCCAGGGGCGTGGGCAGCACGGGATACCCGGCGGCGGCCAGTTCCGGGTGATATTCCAGCCGGGCGCGCTCAAAATATTGCACGATCAACCCGTCTTCGACCACCTCCTCGGACAGCGGGTAGCCGAAGATCGGCACGCCGCCTTGCGCCGTCCAGAAGCGCAACAACTCGCCCTGGATGCTGTGCCCCGTGGCGGCGAAGTAGCGGTGGCCGGGATTCGAGGGAAACGCGGCGATGGGCGGGAAGGATCGGCCCTGGATCAGTTCCGCGCCCAGCCGCCCCAGCGTGATCTGCCGGCCCGGCGGATAGTCGGGGTGCCACTCCAGCCGGGCACGCTCCAGGTACTGCACGGTGAGTCCCGGTGTGGCGAGCTCATCGCGCAGCGGTTCGCCGAAGAGCAGCGCGCCGTTGTGCGCCCGCCAGAACTCGGCAAAGCCGCCCTGCAACCGGGGGCTAGGGGCCGCCGCCCGCGCCGCGCCGGGCACAAGCCCAGGGGGCAGCAGCAGCAGCAGCACAGTCGCCCAGAAAAACACGGCCTGCCGCATCCGGGATGATTTCTTGGGGGAAAAGACGGAAGTCACACACATAGCACCACCCGCACGACAGAGGATGGCAGGCCCGGACTACGCAGGATGCGCGCAGCCAACGCGGCCTATCCCGCCTTGGCGATCAGCGCGGCGGGCATTTGGAGTTCGTCGCAGCGACCGGTGCCCGGCTGGATATCGCGCCAGCGCGGCACGTCAAAGTCGAGGCGAATCAGCCCGGCCGTGGGCAGGTCCGGCAGAGCGCGGCCCGGCCGGGCCAGCAGCGCGGCCAGGTCTTCGAGATCGGGATTATGCCCGACCAGGAGCACACGGCCTGCTTTCCTGGGCAGACGACGCACCCGGCGCAGCAGGGCGGCGGGCGGGGCATAATAGAGGCCGCGTTTTGC
>JAICKM010000666.1 GCA_025927935.1 Chloroflexia bacterium
ACCAAGCGACACCCGGAACCCGATGTGAGAAATCGTACGCTCCAGGCGCTAACAGGGCCGCTGTGGGGTAGAGAGACCGCAAAGACCCAGGCGCGTGGACAACCACCCCCTTTGCTAGTTGATGCGTGCCTTCTCCGAAGCATGTAACCGGCCGGGTAGCCCCGGCGCCATCGCAATATACCACAAGAGGGGCGAGTTTGCAACACTAGAGCCTGACCGCCGGCCTCATGTGGTCGTGCCGCGGGATGGCGACCGGTAACCGGAGCGCGCCCATCCGGGTCAACGCAAGGGATACCCTTGGGACCACCCACTAATAGGGGTACAACATCCGGAGCCAAACGGTTCAAAATTGGTTCCCCAATTTAAGCCGCCGAGATGAGGCTCTTCGCTGCGATCAGAGTGCCACTGATTTAGCGCGGGACGGGCACGCGCCCCAGGATGCGCTCAATTGCCCGGTCGGGGGTCAGGCCCTCGATCTCGGCCTCCGGCTTGAGGATGATCCGGTGGCGGTAGACGGCGGGAGCCAGGGTCTTGATGTCGTCGGGCACCAGGTAATCGCGGCCTTGCAGGGCGGCGTAGACCTTGCCCGCATTCAACAGCGCGACGGAGGCGCGCGGGCTGGCGCCCAGCAGCAGGTCGGGCGCCCGCCGGCTGGCCTCCGCGATCTCGGCGATATAGGTCAGGTGCGCATCGTCGGCGCGCACGGCGGCGATCTCCTTGCGGACGGCGGCCAGCGCCGCCGGATCAGCCACGGCCTGCACGCCCGCCCCGGCCAAGTCATGCGCGTCGAAGCCGCGGTTGTAGTTGCGCAGCAATTGTGTCTCATCGGCTTGCGCCGGATATTCGACCAGCAGCTTGAACAGGAAGCGGTCCAACTGCGACTCGGGCAGCGGATAGGTGCCCTCGTACTCCACGGGGTTTTGCGTGGCGATGACGAAGAAAGGCGCGGGCAGATCATGGGGGACGCCGTCAATGGTCACCTGCCGCTCCTCCATCGCTTCCAGCAGCGCCGATTGGGTTTTCGCCGGGGCGCGATTGATCTCGTCGCCCAACAGGATGTTGGCGAAGATGGGGCCGGGGTGGAGCGTGAAGCGCCCGGTCGGCAGATCGAAGATGTTGGTGCCGACAATGTCGGCGGGCATCAGGTCGGGCGTGAACTGCACCCGCTTGAATGCCGCGCGCACGGTGGCGGCCAGCGTTTTCGCCATCAGCGTCTTGGCGATGCCCGGCACACCTTCGAGCAGCACATGGCCGCCAGCCAGCAACGCCACGATCAGTAGCTCGAAGGTCGTATCTTGCCCCACGATCACCTTACGGCGTTCCCGGTCGATGGCATTATAGAGTTCAGCGACGGTCATACGTAGTGCTGAGTGCTGATCGCGCAGCGGTGCCGCAGGCACATTGCTGAGTGCTGAGTTATTTTCAGGTTGCATTTGTCACTCCAGTTATTGCATGAAGTTCAGATTGTCATTCTGAGCGCAGCGAAGAATCTCGTCGCGTTCAGGTTTAAGACGAGACTCTTCGCTGCGCTCAGAGTGACATGGTTCCGCTGATAGCCGGCTAAGCCGCTTACATCTCGCTACGGAACGCCTCGGCGCGGCGGACGAGACGCAGCAGCGCCGCATCGCCGGTGGCCTTGCCGCCCTTCTGGGCAGGGGTCGCTGCCTGATCCAGGTCGGTGAGCAGGGCGGTCAGCGCAGGCACATCTACGGGGCGATGGTGGGCCGCGGCGAACACCTGGGCCAGGGAGCCGGCGGGCGCCGCCGCGTCCAACCCATACGGCGCGGCCAGCGCGCGGCGGAACTCAGCGCGATAGCGGCCGGCGACCCAATCGGTGCGCCCGGCGCGCTGGAACAGCCCGGCCAGGGCCGCCACATATTCGGCGGCGCCCCGGCGCCCGCCCTCCGGCGCAAGGACCAGGGGCGGGCCGAGCCGCCGCCCGGCCAGCAGCAGGCCCATCGCCAGCACGCCCGCCGCGTAGATCAGCGCCCAGCCCCAGGGCCGGCTTAACACGAGGCCGCGCAAATCCCCCCCGGTATAGCCGTGGTGGATCTCGTCGAAGGCGATGCGCCGCCCGCCGCCGGATGCGGCCAGGTTCCAGGCCAGCCAGCGGTTATCGGCCTCGCGCAGCCCGGCATTGGTGAACGGCCAGGTGGTCGAGAGCAGGATCAGCCGCCCGCGCCCGCGTGGCTGCGCAATCATCAGCGGGCCGGCGCCGGCGCTCAGCAGCGGCACGGCGTCGTCGCCCTTTAGATCGAGTTGCCACGAGGTCTGCACACTGACCGTCCGCACCGGCGGATCCGTCCACAGCGGCTGGCGCAGAGGCAAGGCGCCCGCAATGGGCGGCAAGATAGGACTCAAGCCCGCGCCCAGCCCCGCGGTAATCGGATTGAGCAGCCCCTCGCTGCCTTCGATGCTCAAAACCAGCACCCCGCCCGCATCCATCCACGCCTCCAGCGCGGCCAACTGCTCCGCGCTGAACTGGGTCTGCGGATTCAGCACGAAAAGCAGATCCGTGACGCGCAAGGCATCGGCAAAGCGCGCGCTGCCCTGGATGCGGCTCACCGGATAGCCCGCGTCCTCGAGCCAGCGATAGAGGGCCAGCGTGCCGGGCGGGGCCGCGCTCAGCGTGCTGCCGCGCAGTTCGGCTTGCCCCTGGCGCGCGGTGTCGCCCAGGAACGAGATCACGGCCACGCCGAGCAAGACCACCAGCAGCAAGGCGAAGACGAGGCGGTCGCTCCACCGGCGGCTCACGACGCGACCTCCGCGGGCGCCGTCTCGGCGCGGGCGGCCAGCGCCTGGTAAGCGCGATAGTCCTCCGCCGTGGCCGGGAAGCCGCCATACCAGAGCCGCTCGAAGATGCCGACCAGCGGGCCTAGCGGCTCGCGGAGCGGGGCGGGTGCGCGCTGCAAATACTCGTGATTGGTCAGCGCGGGATCGAAGCGCATATGCCCGGCCTCGTCCAGCGCCAGCAGCGTGGCGAGGTAGCGATAGCGGATGGCTTTGCGATAATCCGCGGCCCCGGCGGCGGTCTCCGCCGCCGCTCGCGCCTGCTGCGCGGTCCAGCCCGCTTCGGCGGCGAACGCCGAGGCCACCCGCGTATGCTGGGGGGCGCGCGCCCGGCGCAACCCCATCCAGCCAAACACGGCGACGCCCGCCGCGACCAGCACGCCCAGCCCACCCAGCACCGGCCCCAGGAACGGGATTGCAAAGAGGAGGCCGAGGGCCGCGCCCGCATAGGTCAGCAGCAAGAAGACCAGCACAAAGGTCGCCAGCCCGCCGCCGGCCACGGTGGCCCGGTAGCGGCGGCGCGTCCAGGGCGCTTCCCGATAGCCGGTATAGATCATAAAAGCGACGAGCAGTCCGGCCACTGCGGCGATCAGCAGATTGCGTTGTATGGTGGGCATCGCCAGCAACGTGCCCACCAGCGGCTCCAGCGCCCGCGCCAGGGCTTGCTGGATGCCGGTGCCCTGCTCGGCCTGGAAGCGCGGATCGGCCAGCACGCGATCCAGCCGGCTCCCAGCATCGCCCGCAGCGATTGGCGGCCCGCTCGCGCCCGTGGGCGGCTGATACACCGGGGTCAGCGCCAGGGCGGCCTGCGCGGCGCTTGGCGTCTGGAGCGGCGGCGGGGTCGCGGTCGGCGAGGGCAGGCTGCCGGGGTCCAGCAGGCCGATCAGCGCGGTCAGGTAACGTCGCACCCCGGCCAGGTCGGGCGGCTCTTTCGCCAGCGCCGCGCGCACCGGCCCGAAATCCACCTCGGCCAGCACCCCGCCCGCATCCCGCACCACCACACTTGCGGGCAGCGCCGTGCGCGCCCGTGCCAGCAATGACGCCCGGTCGGGGGCATCGGCGGCGGCGGGCACGGCATTGGCGGCGTCAAGCGCCGTATGCAGCAGGCGCACGTAGGCGGCGCGATCCAGCGTCGGGGCCTGCGCCGGCGGGGCGGCGAGCGGGGCGGCATGGATCGGGGCCGGCGGGGCCAGGAGCGCCGCCAGTCCGACCAGCAGACC
>JAICKM010000352.1 GCA_025927935.1 Chloroflexia bacterium
CGACACGGTCATCAGCAAACGTGCCGTCTGGTCGCCGGGGTTTCGGATATCGTGCGGCACGCCGGGTGGTATGAAGACATACGCTCCGCGCGAAGCCGTCACGACTCGGTCGCCGATCTGCCACTCACAGGTGCCGTCGAGGACGTAGAAGGTCTCCTCCTGGACGCGGTGGACATGCAGTCCGGTTGCGAAGCGCGGCGGCACCACCCAGTCGAACATGCAGGCATGCCGCGACTCGCGGGCGGTCACCAGGACCGCCATGGGATGCCCCGCAACCACGAGCTGCGGCGCCTCGCCCGGCAGGTGGATCAGTGGTGCGTTGTCCATCGTTCCTATCCCCTCTTGCGGCGTCCTCAGCGGCCGACGCGCTGTTCCGCAGCCTGCCATCGGCCCCCCGTGCCAGTCCTGAAGAAGTTACGAAGAAGTTGCAAAAGAACGGCCGATCGGGCCGACTTCGGGTATGGCGCCAAGGCAGGAACTCGGGCCCTTTCAGCTCGAGACGGATACGAAGTTGCTGCTGAGGGGCGGCGTGCCGGTCGCGCTCGGTCCACGTGCAATTGCGGTCCTGCAGACGCTGGTGGCACGCCCGGGCGCGCCCGTTTCGAAGGAGGAGCTGCTCCGCTCTGCCTGGCCGGGCCTCACAATCGAGGACAGCAACTTGACCGTCCAGATCGCCGCGCTGCGCCGGGCGCTCGGGGATGTCGAGAACGGTCCCCACTGGATCGAGACGTTGCCCCGGCGAGGGTATCGCTACGTCGGCCCGGTGGGAGCGATGCGCGAAGCCCCCACAACCGCGCCCGCATTGCCCAATCGACCGTCAGTCGCCGTCCTGCCGTTCCGCAACCTGAGCGGAGATCCGGCCCAGGAGTATCTGTGCGACGGCATGGCGGAGGACATCACGGCGGGCCTATCCCGCATCAAGTGGTTGTTCGTCACGGCGCGGAGCTCGGCCGCGATCTACCGCGGGCATGAGGTTGACCCGCGCGAGGCTGGGCGCGCGCTCGGCGTCCGGCACCTGCTGCTCGGTACGTTGCGCAAGGATGGGCAACGCATCCGGCTTGTGGCGCAGCTGGTCGAGGGCGAGGCAGCTGGACTGGTCTGGGCGGAGACCTACGACCGATCGATGGACGACCTGTTCTCGCTGCAGGACGACATTGCCCTGTCCGTGGTCGGCGCGATCGAGCCGAACCTGCGGCAAGCGGAGGTCGAGCGGGTCCGGCGCCTTCGCCCCGACAGCCTCGACGCCTACGATCTCGTGCTGCGAGCGCAGCCCGAAGTTTTCACGGGTATGCCCACAGAATCGATGCACGCGCTGGCTTTGCTGGAGCGCGCGCTGGCGATGGAGCCGCATTACGGGCTGGCGCATGGCTTCGCAGCCATGTGCTACCACAACCTGTTCCTGCGGGCTGGTCTGCAGGAGACTCATCGGGCCGCGTCGATCCGCCATGCACAGGCCGCCATCGCGCATGGCCGGGACGACGCCTTGGCGCTTACGTTTGCGGGCTTCTCGCTGGCGATGGACGCGCATGATCGTGGCGGCGCGTTCGCAGCGTTTGAAGCGGCGTTGGCGGTCAGCCCGTCCTCCGCCGTGACCTATATCCTCGGCGGGGTGGTCCATGCGTGGGCCGCCAATGCCACGCGGGCAGTCGAATGGGGCGAGCGGGCGCTCCGGCTGAGCCCCTTCGACCCCTGGGCCTTCGCTGCCTACCACGCGCTTGCGCTCGGGCATTTCCATGAGGGCAGGTTCGAGGCGGCGGCGAGCGCGGCCTACAAGGCCGTGCATGCTAACCCCGTGCACAGCATCTCGCACATGATCCTCGCCGCGATGCTAGCTCGGCTCGGCAGCCTTGACGCCGCTCGGCTCGCGGCGGAACGGGTGATGGCGCTGCAACCGGTCTTTCGTTTCAGCCGACAGCTCGCAGGCGTGGACTGCGCGCCGACTTTGACTGCGGCACTGAGCGAAGCCCTGCGCGCGTGTGGCTTGCCGGAGTGACCTGGGGCCGGCTCAGGAACGCATCGCGCTCCTACACCACACGATGAGACACGACCATACGGATCGCTCCCGGAGACCAGCTAGCCGACGCATGTGACAACAACCCGGGCTGCCCTTGCGCCCCTATTCCGTCGCGGCGATATGGGCTGCATGATCGACGCCAGTAGATTGCTCAAGCAGTTCCTAGGGGCGGGCGACGGTGCCGGCGGCTATCATCGACCGCCGGCCCCGGCCTCCACCCCCGGCGGGCTCGAAGGCATCGTAGGCGCCGCGCGCCAGGTGCTCGGCCAGGCGGGCGGGGCCGGCGGCTTCGCGGGCGGCGCGGTGGCCGGTGGGCTGCTCGGCCTGCTACTCGGCGGCAAGAAGATGAGCAAGGGCCTGGGCGGGGTGCTGAGCCACGGCGGGGCCGCCATGCTCGGGGCCATGGCGCATCGCGCTTACCAGAATTGGCAAGAGGGCCAAACGCCCTCCGCCGCGACCGTGGCGGCGACGCCCCAGGACGCAGCCGCGGTCGAGCCTCGCTTCCTTCCCGCGGCGGATGGCCAGGCGTTCGAACTCGTCCTGGTGCGCGCCATGATCGCGGCCGCCAAGGCCGACGGCCACATCGACACGGCCGAGCAGCGGCGCATTTTCCAGCATGTCGAAGAGCAAGGGTTGGATGCCGAGGCGAAGGCCTTCGTGTTCGACGCGCTGTCCGGTCCCGTGGGCGTGACCGAGATCGCGGCGGCCGCGCGTACGCCGGAGCAATCGGCGGAGCTGTATCTGGCGTCGCGCCTGGCCATCGATCCGGACCAGCCGGCGGAGCGCGCGTATCTCGACGCGCTTGCGCATCGCCTGTCGCTGCCACCCGGTCTCGCGGCGCACCTCGACCGTCAGGTCGAGGCCATATTGCCGTTGGCCGCCGGCGACGAGGACCTGGCCCGGCCGTCTCCGCCACAATGATCACCGACCTAATCCGTTTGCGACCCAGGCCGATGAAGAAGGCCAGCGCGTAGGCGATTGCTAAATCCCGTGCGGAATGACCGAGGAGGTGTCCCAGTGGCGCCTCCTGCTGTTGGCTGGGGGCCGAGCGGTTTCTGAGCTCGTCCCGGGCAAACCTGCTTGATTGCGGTGAATGCCGTCCCTACCTCCACCGCAACTGATCCGGGCCCCTCTGGCGGGGACGACGACATGGTGTCGTCCAACCCCGCGATGTCGGATCGCCGTGTGCTGCGCCAATGCGCGTGCGGGCACGGTCGATTTGCGGGCCCTGCTAATTCTCCAAACCCGCAACCGACCAGCCCCACGGTACACCACCGAGGAGCCGCAGATGCGTGTCTGCAATAACGAGCACGAGCCGGCCCGCAGCAAGCCGGCAGACCGGGACCAAGACAGGGAACGGCGGCTGGAACTGCTCATCCGACGACTTCCGCGGCGCCTCCAGGCAGTCGTGCGCTGGTTGCGCCGGCCCGCCGCGCGCTGGGTGCGCATCCCCGCTGGACTGCTCCTGATCGTTGCCAGCCTGTTCAGCATCCTGCCAATCCTCGGATTGTGGATGCTGCCGCTCGGCCTGGTGCTGCTGGCCGAGGATGTGCCGCCGGTGCGGCGTGCCACCGACCGCGTCCTGGCCTGGATCGAGCGGCGGCGGCCGCACTGGATGGGGCTGCCTCAGGCTTCGAACGGCCAACCCTATTCCTCCGGGAAGCAACCATTATGAACATGGACGCATTGCCCACCCGGCCTCTGGGCGCGGGCCGACACAGCGCCACCATCGATGCCGGGCTGCGGCGCTACATGCTGTCGGTCTACAACTACATGGCCGCGGGACTCGGCGTGACCGGACTGGTGGCCTATGTCGCGGTGGCTACCGGTTTCTATCAGCAGATCGCGGCGACGCCGCTGATCTGGGTGGTGATGCTGGCCCCCTTGGCCGCCGTGCTGTTCCTGAGTTTCCGCATCGAGCGCATGGCCATCGGCACGGCACAGGCAGTTTTCTGGGGCTTCGCCGCCATCATGGGGCTGTCGCTCGCCGGCATCCTGCTGATCTACACCGGCACCAGCATCGCCCGCGTGTTCTTCATCAGTGCCGGAACCTTCGCCGCGATGAGCCTGTACGGCTATTCCACGAACCGTGACCTGTCGCGGTTCGGCTCCTTCCTGTTCATGGGCCTGATCGGCATTGTGCTGGCGAGCATCGTCAACATCTTCCTCGGCTCCAGCGCGCTGCAATTCGCGATCTCGGTCATCGGCGTGTTGCTGTTCACCGGCTTGACCGCCTATGACACGCAGCGGATCAAGCAGGTCTACTTCGACGCCGGTACCACGGGAGACCTCGCGAAGCCCGCGTTGATGGGCGCGCTGACGCTCTATCTCGACTTCATCAATCTCTTTGTCATGCTGCTGCAGCTCACGGGCACCCGGCGTGAACGGTAGCGCGTGCGCGCAGGGCTGTGTCGGCTAACCCACCATGGAATGGCTCGCGGATCCGCAGATCTGGGCAAGCTTCGTCACGCTGGCGGCGCTCGAGATCGTCCTGGGCATCGACAATCTGGTGTTCATCGCGCTTCTGGCCGGCCGCCTGCCGCCGGGGCAGCGTGACCGGGCGCGCAAGCTCGGTCTGGCGTTGGCCCTCGGCACGCGCCTTGTCCTACTCGGCTCGATCTTCTGGATGGTCCATCTGACCTATCCGGTGTTGTCGCTCTTCGGACATGATTTCTCGTGGCGGGACCTGATCCTGATCGGCGGCGGCGGCTTCCTGCTGTACAAGGGCACACGGGAGATCCACCTGCGCGTGGACGGTGAGGATGAAGGCGAGGCGGCCGGCCGACCGGCAGGCTTCGCCGGCACCGTGGTGCAGATCATGCTCCTCGACATCGTGTTCTCGCTCGATAGCGTGATCACCGCCGTGGGCATCGCCGAGCAGATCTGGGTGATGGTCGCGGCGATCGTGTTGGCGATGGCGCTGATGCTGGTGGCCTCCGGCCCGCTCGCCTCGTTCATCGAGCGCCACGCCTCGGTGAAGATGCTCGCCCTGTCATTCCTGCTGCTGATCGGGATGGTGCTGGTCGCGGACGGCGCCGGCTTCCACGTGCCGCGGGGCTACATCTATGCCGCGATGGGCTTCTCGGTCCTGGTGGAGAGCTTGAACCTGCTGGTGGCGCAACGCCGCCAGACAAAAAAGCGATCGCATGAACCTCAACAAGCCAGCCGATGAGTTGCGCACGGGAACGGCACGATGACACTGATGCTACGTCCACGACCGCCCTTTGGGAGCGGATGATCGAACGTGTGCTCTGCAACAGCCAGTAGCTGCTGGCGTCGATTTGTCTCGGCCTGGCCCGCAGGCTTCCCGTTCTGCCGGCTGGATTCGTCACGGTTGAACCAATTCCCGATGTACCGACAACGAGCCGTGGCCGATCGAGTTATGGATGCTTGTATTGCTCGCTCTGGCGCTGAAGAGCTGCCTCGTTTCACGATCCTGATCGAGCTGCTGGCCCAGATCACCGGACGTCGTTGCCGGCGCCGCGTGGTGGCCGGGTAATAAGGCGACGAGCTTGCAGCGTCACGCCCTCCTGATCGTCAACACGCACAGCCGGCGCGGTGAGGGAGCGGCCGAAATGGTCGCTCATACGCTCGAGCGCGCGGGCGTACCTGTCCTGCGCCGCACGTGCGAAGATGCCCGCAAGCTCCCGGACCTGATCCGCAGGCACGCAGACCAGGTGGACCGGGTCGTGATCGGTGGCGGCGACGGTACGCTTAACGCCGCGGCGCCAGGGCTGATCGCGACTGGGCTGCCACTGGGCGTCATCCCGCTCGGCACCGCGAACGATCTGGCGCGCACACTCGACATTCCGCTCGACCCCGAGGCGGCGGCGCAGGTCGTCGCCGCGGGACGGCTGCACCGCATCGACCTTGGCGAGGCCAACGGCCATCCGTTCTTCAACGTCGCCAGCGTCGGCTTCGGTGTGGATCTGACGCGGGCACTGACGCGCGACTCGAAACGGCGGTGGGGCGTGCTCGGCTACGCGGCCGCGGCGCTCCGCGCCTTGGAACGGCTCCACCCCTTCGAGGTGCAAATCATCCACAATGGCACCACGCATCGCTCGCGCACGGTGCATGTCGCGATCGGCAACGGTCGGCACTACGGCGGCGGCATGACGATCGCCGAGGGTGCGCGCATCGACGACGGGCGGCTCGACATCTACAGTCTCGAGGTCGAGAGCTTCTGGCGCCTGCTTCTGCTGCTTCCTGCCCTGCGCAGCGGACGCCATCACGTCTGGGCCGAGATCCGCACCCTGACGGGCGACGATATCGAGCTCCGCACGCAACGTCCGCGCTCGGTGAACACCGACGGGGAGATTACCGCGCGCACGCCGGCCCGCTTCCGCGTGCTGCGCGGCGCGGTCGAGGTCTATGTGCCTTGAGGCGGCGGGCGCCGGCTCTGCTCGTCGGGGCGGCAGGGTGCGCGGCCGTGTTGTTCGCGGTCGTGACCACGCTGGTGCTGCACACGGGCCAAGCAGCCCAGTTCGACGCAGCGGTAAGCGCGTTCGTAGCACCGTACCGAGCCGCCTGGCTGCTAGACGCGTTCGTCTGGCTGACGACACTCGGGACAGGCGCGGCGCTCGCTGGGGTAATGATGACCGCGACGGGCTTCCTGTGGGCGGACCGACGGACGGGACTGATTTTGCCGCTCTGGGTGGCCTTCGCCGGGGCCGAGGCGAGCGTCTGGGCCACCAAGTATGCGGTGGGCCGCGCGCGCCCCGTGTTTCTGGAAGGCTTGGCGAGCGCCACCTCGTCCTCCTTTCCCAGCGCGCACGCGACCGTCGCCGCGGCAACATTTGGCTTCGTCGCTTATGCGGTCGTCCAGAAAATCTACGGCCGGCAAGCGCGCTTGCAGCTTGCGTTCTGCACCGTGGTCCTGGTCGCGTTGATCGCCTTCAGCCGCGTCTTCATCGGCGTCCATTTCGGGACGGACATCGTGGGCGGTCTGCTGCTCGGCATCTTCTGGCTCCTGGTCGCTTTGGCGCTCGCCGAGTGGCGGATGGCAGCCGGTCCCATCGTTCTCAGCCAGCGACGGCAGGGCAGCCATTAGAACCGCGCGTTGTATGGTCCTCGACCTCATCATCAGTGAGCGGGTGAACCCCATGGGCGCCGCGATGATCGTCGATGAAGGCGATCATGGCTTGAACCGACGACCGACGCGTCCACAACCTGATCCGTGCAGCACGCTTCCGATCGTGGCAAACCGCAAAGCTGCGGAGATAGC
>JAICKM010000381.1 GCA_025927935.1 Chloroflexia bacterium
GCCGGGGCCAGCGGCGACGCCGAGGATGCGGCGGTGCAGTACGTCGCGCTGTCGGCCACGCTGGCCGATCCGGCGGCGGGCGCCGCGCGCTACTTTGCCGGGGCGCAGGTGGTGGAGGTGGCGGGCGCCCGCGCGATCCGAGCCGAGCACATCGCGCTTGACAAGAATGCGCCGGGAGCCTTGCTCGACTATTTGCAGACGTTCCGTGCACGCGGCTGGCGTAAGGCGCTGGCGTTCTGCAACACGCGCGCCGAGATTGAAAGCTATGCCGCCGCTGTGCGCGTGGCAGGTTCACCCTTCGGCGACTCCGTCTACGTGCATTACTCCAATCTGGAATGGGACCGGCGGGCCGAGATCGAGCGGCAGTTCGCGCAGGCCGAAGCGGCGCTCTGTTTCGCCAGCAGCACGCTCGAACTGGGGATCGATATCGGCAGCATCGACGTGGCGTTGCTCATCGGGGCGCCGGGCAGCGCGGCGGCGTTTGTGCAGCGCGTGGGGCGGGCCAACCGGCGCCGGCAAACGGTGCAGGTGACGTGCTTCTACCGCACGCCGCTAGAGCGTGTTATGTTTGACGCGCTGCTGGCCGGGGGAGATTACGAGGCCCCGCCCGGCGCCTTTCGCCCGGCGGTTGCCATCCAGCAGATCTTCAGCCTGCTCAAGCAGAGTCCCACCGGCGCGGTGCGGCTCGCGCCCTTGCGCGACATATTCGGCGACCGGCTCACGGAAGCCGATCTCCTGGCGATTCTCGGCACCTTGCAGGCGCTGGACTATCTGCAAAGCGGGCGACCCGGCGAATGGCGGGCGGGGGCGCGTCTGCACCGGCTGGTCGATCAGCAGGCCACAGAGCACGCCCCGTTCAGCCTGCACAGCAATCTCGCCGTGTCGAACACGCCGCCGATCAAGATCCGTGACCAGTACAGCCAGCGGGTCGTGGCGAGCGTGGACCGCCAGTGGTTTGACCGCGATCTGCTCACCCTGGAGGGCCGCCCGCTCAACGTGGAGTGGGCCGACGGCGATTCGCTGTGGGTGTCGGCCTACCGCGGCGCGGATGCCGCGGCGCATCTGCGCTATCTGTCGAGCCGTCAGGTGCTGAGCTATGACCTGGCCCGGCGACTTGCGGCGCAGGTAGGGTTGGCGGCGGTGAGCGCGCCGCTGGTGGCGTACAACGACGGCTGGTTGTGGTTCCACTGGCTGGGGGATGTGTATGGGCGGGCGGCCCTCGATCTCCTGCGCTACACGCTGGGCGCGAACGAGTCGCCGCAGCCGGGTGTGTGCCTGGCGTTGCGCGAGGAATTGCGCGCGCTGCCGGTCTGGTCGGCCGACCAGGTCACGCGCTATTTGCACGATCAGTACCGGCGCTATGAGTCGCTGCTGGCGTTGGGTGCCTATCACCACCTGCTGCCCACGGAGCTACGCCGCCGGGCTGTGGTCGCGCAGTTCGATGTGCCGCGATTCCTAGACGCGGTCGGGGCGCTCCAGATTACGCGGGCGCCGGAGGGGTTGGGCGAGGCGTTGCAGGATCTGGTGGGCGGGAGCCGGTAGCGCGGGATGCCATAGATGAAGTTGAGCAAGAAGCGCCGGGCACAATTGCAGCACATAATCGCGCAATACGAGCGGACCCGGCAGTTTCCGGGCTTTGCCGCCTGCCTCGATATGCTGGATGCCGGCGCGGACGAGTTAGAGTGGGGGCTGGGTATTCTGCGTAATCATGCTCCGGAGCATGTCGCGGAGTTCATCCAGGCCCTTCAGGCACCCGAACACGAGTCTGTGCGCTGGCTGCTGCTTGAGGCGGTCGGCGCGACGCATTCCGATGCGGTTGTTCCGCTGCTGGCTACCTACTTGCAGGGCAGCGACAGCGATCTATGGGGCTGGGCGATCCGGGCGCTGTTGGAGATCGATACGAAAGAGTCCCGGCGGGTGCTCTGGGACGCGCGGTCCTATGTATTCGCGACAGACGAGGAGACCGTGCGGTTTCAGGAGCGGCTGGCTGAAGTGATGGCGGAACGCCCCAAGCCTGCTTAGCCTAGATTTTGGTGCGAAACTCTGGAGGTGGTCCCCGAAATGCAAGGGCGTTCCTACGAGCTTGCAAGAGAACGGAGGCCGCCAATGTTGCGTGATCGCTATGAACCGGTGGACATCTTCGCTAGAGTGCCACAACTGAGCCGCGCTATGGACCCGGTGCTGGCCCAAATTGATGCCCTGCTCGATGATGATGCCATCTTCCAGGCAATCAAGGCTGATCTTTGCATTCGCTATCCTCATACCACTCGCACGGGCCGTCCCTCCACCCCGGTCGAGGTGCTCTTGCGCATGCTCGTCATCAAGCATCTCTACGGCTGGAGCTACCAGCAGACTGAGCAGTGGGTCGCTGACAGCTTGGTCTTGCGCGATTTCTGCCGTATCTATTGGCAGCAGGTGCCCGATGACACTACCCTTATCCGCTGGGCTAACCTCATCCAGCCGCCTACCTTGCATCTGCTGCTCGACCACGTCGTTGAACTGGCGCAGCACCTCAAAGTCACCCGTGGTCGCAAGCTACGCACTGATGGCACGGTAGTCGAAACCAACATTCATCAGCCGACCGATAGTAGCCTGCTCAACGACGGGGTACGCGTCATCAGCCGCATCCTCAAGAAGGCCCGCAGCCTGTTGGCTGCCGGCGGCGAAGTGGCCGACAAACTGTGTCGTGATCGCAGCCGCAGCGCCAAGCGCCTCAACAAAGTCATCATCGACACCGTGCGTAGCCGCGGTGAGCAGGCCGAGCAGTTGCGCAAGGCCACTTATGCGCGCCTGGTCGAGGTGGGCCACGCCATGCTCGAGCAAGCCAAAGCAGTAGGCGAGTTGCTGAGCCAAGCAGCGCACGAGCGAGCCAGCAAACTTGCCGGGCAGTTGCAGCAATTTGGGTCGCGGCTGCGGCAGGCAGTCAAGCAAACCAAGCGGCGCGTGCTACAAGGAGAACAGGTGCCGGCTAGTGAGAAACTGGTCAGCATATTCGAGCCCGAAACGGCGATCATCTGCAAAGGTAAGCTGGCTAAACCGACCGAGTACGGCCAGATGATCTGGCTGGACGAAGTAGACGGTGGGCTCATCAGTCGCTACGAGGTGCTGGAAGGTAATCCAGCAGACAGCGAGCAAGTGCAGCCAGGGCTGGCCCATCATCAGCAAATGTTCGGGCGAGGCCCGAAGCTACTGGCGGCAGACCGCGGCTGCTGGAGCGCGGAGAACGAAGCGGCAGCCCAAGCAGCCGGGGTGGAACAGATCTGCTTACCCAAACCTGGGAGCAAGAACGCGGAGCGTGTAGCCCATGAAGGGCAAGGCTGGTTTGTGCGTGGGTGCCACTGGCGCGCCGGGATCGAAGGGCGGATCCATGGGCTGAAGGTGCGGCACAAGCTGGAGCGCTGCCTGTATCACGGCAGCGCCGGCATGGAACGCTGGGTCGGCTGGGGCGTAATCTGCCACGACCTGCGGCAAATTGCCCTGGCAACGGCCACACGAGCATAAGTGTTGGCAACGAACGTTGGTTGTTAATGTACCACGCAGATCAGGATCAAGGCTCAGCGAGCCCTACGTGAGTTTCGCACCAAAATCTAGCCTAACGGTTGCGCAACCAGAGACCGAATCGTTGCTGGCCCATCAATTTTTTACATTTCCTGTCGCACCCCCGCCGCGCGCTCAATCGGGTGGCTCCCTTACCACCCGTTGTCGACCCGCTGCCTGAGTCACCGCTTACTGGCTCAGCGCGAAGAAGGCCTCGTACGGCGCGAAGGCTAATTGTACGGCAGGCGCTTCCCCCACCGCAATGACCAAGCCGGACCAACTACTGGCTGCGTCCAGGGAGACAACTACCTGGTCCGCGCACTCCTCCAGGTGCGCCGGGCTATTCGCCAACACCCGCACCAGTTGCTTCACGCCCCCCAAGACCGCCCCGGCCCCCTCCGCTGGCCCAAGCAAGTGCCAGCGCAGCCATTCCTCCGCCCAGCCCACAAAGTTGGCCGCGAACAACGTGAGGGCGATCTGCACTCCCATGCCCACGGCCCGCCGACTCATCGGGTGTTGCACATGGAAGACGGTTTTCGTCTGTTTGATCCCCGCCTCAATCGTGCCCCGTTCGTTGTACTGGCGAAACCACGCGGCTAAATCAGGCAAGGGCGCCGCGGGATCAGCCTGGAAGCGCAGCAACACGGCATGTTTGGGCCCCTGCGGTGTCACAAAGCGCTCCAGTCCCACCAGT
Source organism: Chloroflexia bacterium (assembly GCA_025927935.1). The sequence goes on from JAICKM010000381.1 coordinate 4,232, forward strand.
AGCGGATACGGACAATTGTGCAGGCGGTAGTTGCCCCAGGCGACCATTTCGGCGTTGTGACCCACGCGCGTCCAGGAGGTCTGGGCGTTGACCCGGCGGCGCAACGCGCGCACCACCGCCGCGTTGCCCGCCTTCGTCTCGATGTCATACCCCAACTCCAGGAGCGCCGTCAGGTTGGCCCCACTGCTGAAGCTGGCGTCGAGGCGGAACAGGCAGCGCGGGGCGGCGGGCTGGGCGACATTCTGCGCCGTCAAGGCGTCGCGGCGCGCCTGCCAGTCGGGGATCGGGGCGCGGGCCACGGCGGCCATCTGCTCGGCCCGTTCGGCGCGCCACAGCAGCGTGGCCCACTGGCGGCGCAGGCGCCCCAGTTGGCGCTCCCAGACCGCGATTTGCCGCCACCAGCCGCTGAGGCTCCCCCGCGGGCCACTCTGGCGCGACGAGGCGGGGTGCTGGTGGAGGACGCGGATCTGCTGCTGCGCCTGCGCGATTTGCGCTTGCAACTGCTCCTCGCGCGCCAAACAGTGACGAACGCCCGCTTGATAGCGGGCCGCGCGCTCTTCCCAGGTCGCAGCACTCGCGTGGGCGGCGGCAATGCGCGCCTCGAGCAGTTCGGGGCGGCGGCGCGGGTGGCAACCGAGCCGGCGTTCGACCTCCTGGACCAAGCCCAGCAGACAGGGCGCTGACACCGTATCGCCGGGGTGCTGTTGGCCGATGAGCCACTGGCGGCCGTATAATTCAGTCTGCAAGCAGACCACGGCGAGTTGGTAGCCCAGATGGATCTGGCCATCCATATAACCAAAGGCGGCTCCGGGATAGGTCGTACTGGTGTCGCTGAGCGGCTGGCCGGTCAAGTCGGCGTCGAGCAGCAGGGGCGCATTGCGGCTGCCCAAGTCGGCCAGCGCGCGGGCCAGGAAGGGCGCCGTCAGGGTGTCGAGGACCGCCTGCAAGGCGATCAACGAGGCAGGCGTGGCCGCGCCAGGGTGCGGCTGACCGCGCTGGCCTCCGCCAAGCTGGGCACACCCCAAGCGGCGGCGAGCGCGCGGTCGTGGTAGAGCGGCGTAGGGCTGCGCGTCAGATCGCGGAGAAACTCAATGCCGCTAAGCAGGCCCAGGAATAGGGTCAGCAGCTTGGCGGCGGCGGTATGGCGGACGGTTTTCTCGGGGATCGGCACCGTGGCCAGTTGGTCGAGCAGACCAAGCTCACGGGCGAAGCGGCCCCAAATGACCAGCATGGCGTGCTGGGTCGGTTGCCAGAGCGGGGTCGCCAGGGTTGTGTCGGGACACGGTGGCATCGCTTACACCTCCTTTACAGGTGTAACCGGCTCTGGTGCCCAAATGAAGTGTAAAAAACTGACGGTGTTTCAACGATTCGCCCTCTGGTTGCGCAACCGTTAGGCTAGGATCCAGTTGAAGAATCAACCGGCCGGCGATCGGATCCAATCATACCCGACTCAAGGGGACGGACTCCGTAATAAACCCCCCTATTGCGTGGATTGAGATTCACAAGCGCTTCCATCCGGGCACCCGGATGGTCCACCCACGGAAGGATCCGCTCTCCCCGCACGAGTGTAATCGGTCCTTCATAAAATGTTTGGGCCGGCAACGTGACCTGCCAGTTTAGGACACAATAGGCCGGTCCCTCCCCGCGGTCAGGAGTCTGAACTGTCGGTGCCCGTGCCGGAAAATCCACCTCTAGCACTTCTACTACCCCCAGGACGGAGTGCTGGGTGAGACATTGTATAACTAGCAGGTCATTCACGACGACTTAGGTCAGGATTATAATTCACCGACTATTTGCAGTACAGATCGCCCACCTAAGCCACACTCACTCCCAGAACTCAGTCAAACCTCAGCCGGATCTCAGGGCCAGTTCAGGCCGCGGTGCTATGCTGTGGTCATATGACGCTGCCCTGGAGCGATGCTGTGACAACACCCGCCGATGGAGAGAATCTGTCCAACACCCGTTATGTCACGCTGTTCGTGCGCCTCGTGATCCCGGCACGGGGACGAGTGCACGGCGAGATCGTGGATGTCACGGGCCAAACCGAGGCCCGGTTCGTCGGATGGCGCAGCCTGATTCACACCTTGCGCCTTATTGCGCGGCGCGAAACCGCTGGGGACGATCAGGAAGCATAGCCCCTGCTCCGGGGCCATCGGATGAAAGATCAGCAAAACTTCAGCCATTTCTCAGCCCGACTTCAGTGCCGGGTCAGCCGGCTCTCAGGGCCCGGGAGTACGATTGAACCAGCAAGACTAGCTGCACTAACTGGGGTTTAACAGCACCCCCGGCATTTCTCCCAGGCGTTGGCGTTATGGGACCAAAACCGCAATAGGACTAGGTTGATACGTAGCATGGCCGACACTCCACTCGTCAGTTGCATCATGCCGACGCACAATCGGCGGCCTTTCGTCAGTCAGGCGATCTGGTACTTTTTACGGCAGGACTATCCCGCCCGCGAGTTGATCGTGCTGGACGACGGCGCCGACGCCATCGCCGACCTGGTGCCCCACGACGACCGCATCCGCTACGTCCGCCTCGACCGGCGCTTGGCGCTGGGTGCCAAGCGCAACCTGGCC
>JAICKM010001097.1 GCA_025927935.1 Chloroflexia bacterium
CCGGCAGGATGCGGTAATCGGCGTCGAGGGCTTGCCAGCCGTTCTCCGGGTTCACCGGGATGGGCCGCGAGGTAAGCGGGCCGGCCCCCCGCACCGGCGGCACGAACAGAGCCACCGGCGGTGCGGTCGCGCCGCCCGCCTCGCCATCGTCATCCAGAAACGCGAAATGGGCACGGTCGTTGGAGTTGAAGTCCGCTTGCGGCAACTTCGCCATCGCGCCACCCCCCTTGGCACCCCGCCGCCCGTTCGGACGCCGAGCGCCACGCACCACCAATCTCATTATAGCCAAAAATACCGGGTTCCGGAATACCCTCTCCACCCCGGCATCCGTCGATCGGCGGCGTTTATGCACCGCGAAGGCGCGAAGAGCGCGAAGAATATGGCGTAGATAACGAATCTTGGTGTGATTCGCGTCTTCGCAGTGCATTTATGACCATATAGCAGAGATTGGCCCTTGTCGCCAGGCGCAGAGCCTGGTATAATAGCCCCTATCCGGTATATTCTCACTGACAGTAAACCCAGGTTGGGTGTGACTGAACTATGCAACGGCGGAGGACCAGACTGTGGATGAACTACTACCCGGCAACCCCCAACTCGCCACATTAATCGGCCAGCGCCTGCGCGATGTGCGGCGGGCGCGCGGCTGGAGCCAGCAAGCCCTGGCCGAGGGGCTGTTTTCCAAAGGCTACGTGAGCAGCATCGAACACGGCAAGATCTTCCCCTCGGTGCGTGCGCTGCGCGCGCTGGCCGGGCGGCTGGGCGTCGATATGTCCGAGTTCTTCGACCCCGCGCTGCTGGGTGGGATCGAGGCCGTCGAAGCCGCCGAGGATGACGAGGAGGCACAGCGGCAGCGGCTGTTGCTGCTGGAGGTGCGCGCCCTGGCCGCCGCCGAACAGCCCGGCATGGCCGCCCGCCTGCGCCTGCTGGAGGCCGAGCGCCTGAGTCCCGCCGAGCAGGTCGATCTGCATGTGGCCGCGGGCCAGGCCGCGCTGGCCGCGGGCGACGCCGAGGGCGCCCTGGCCGCCTTCGAGCAGGCCCTGGCGACCTTGCCCGGTGTGGCGAGCGACGAGAGCGACGGCGCGCGCAGCCTCCCGGTGCATCTGGCGCTGGGCGAGGCGCTGCTGGCGCGCGGCCAGGCCACCCTGGCCGTCGAGCATTTCGCCCAGGTCCAGCAACTCGTGCAGGACAGCCCGGCCCCCGATCCCGCCCTGCGCCGGGCCGCCGTGTTCGGCCTGGCGCGCGCCTACGCCGCCGCCGGGGATGTGCCGCGCGCCCGCGCCGCCTTCCAGGAAGCGCTGACTCTGGCCGGGGAGAGCGCGTCGTTGGAACTGTTGGTCGGGCAACTGCTGGGCCTCAGCCGCCAGGCGGCGACGGCGGGGCAGTGGGACGCCGCCACCCGTTACGGCGACCAGGCGCTCTTGCTGGCGCAGACTATCCAGACCTTGCGCGCCGTGGTGCAAACCCATCTCCATGCCGGGGCCTTGCTGCGCACGCTCGGCGACCGGGCGGCGCGCGATCTGATCGAGCAGGCGGCGCGCCTGGCCCAGCAGAGTGGCACCGAAGCCGTGATCGCCGAGGTAGAAG